>CAZXHZ010000067.1:0-3429 GCA_964639755.1 uncultured Luteolibacter sp.
GGCAAAAACATCAAGGGCATCCAGGCCGAGTCCGGCGCCGAGATCAACATCGAGGACGACGGCACCGTGCACATCTACGCTTCCAAGCAGCAAGGTCTCGACCGCGCCAAGGAAATGATCGACCGCATGTTCCAAGAAATCGAAGTCGGCAAGGTCTACACCGGCAAGGTTGTTTCCATCACCGCCTTCGGCGCGTTCATGGAAGTGCTGCCCGGCAAGGACGGACTCATCCACGTTTCCGAACTCGCAGAAGGCCGCACCGAAAAGGTCGAGGATATCGTCAAGAAAGGCGATGTCGTCACCGCCAAGTGCCTCGGCGTCGATGAGAAAGGCCGCGTGAAAATGTCACGCCGCGCCTGGCTCCGCGATCAAGCCGCCGCCGATGCGGAAGCCACCGCGTCCTAAGCTCACAAGAGTCAAAAAAATTCAAAGCCGGAGTCCCGCACAGGGCTCCGGCTTTTTTTGTGAATGAGCAAAGATGTCGATCGCCAGTCACGCGGAAGACGAACATGCCGCTTCTTCAAGCGTGATGCACGCATCTCACGCTTTGCCCTGTCTCACGATCACATCAGCCTTGCGCCGGCCTCCGCGAGTTCCGAACGCTCGCCGCGGTTGAGCGCGACATGCGCGACGAAGTCCTGTCCCTTGAGCCGGTTGCGCGTGTAAACAAGCCCATTGCTGCGGTTGTCGACATAGGGGTTATCGATTTGCGCCGGGTCGCCGACGAGCACGAGCTTCGAGTCGCGCGACATGCGGGTGACGATCGTCTTGGCTTCTTGCGGCGTGAGTTGCTGTGCTTCGTCGAGGATGAAGAAGCGGTTGGGAATTGAGCGGCCGCGGATGTAGCACAGCGCTTCAATTTCGAGAATGCCCTGCTCCATGAGGACTTCGTACGGTTTCTTCGCTCCCGCGGAATTGGGGCTCGCGCTGGCTTTTTGCTGCTTGCGGCGCGGACCAAGCGGCGTGCTCGGGCGCATGAGCAGATCGAGTGCGTCATGGATCGGTTGCAGCCAAGGGCGCATTTTTTCATCGAGTGAACCCGGCAAAAATCCGAGCTGCTCACCCATGGCCACCACCGGACGACTGACGGTGATCCCATTGTAACGGCGGTTGTACATCTCGTGAAGACCGGCGGCAACCGCGACAAGCGTCTTGCCCGTGCCCGCATGGCCGTAACAAGTGACGAGCGAGATCTCCGGGTTGAGCAAAGCATCGATGAGGCAGCGCTGCCCGAGGTTGAGCGGCTTGAGCGACTGGCCGTCGGGAATCTTGAGCGCTTCGGGAAAATTCAGCCGCACGAATCTGCCATCAGCCGCGCGGCGTGCCGGCATGGTCTGCTTCTCGCAAACACTCAACAGCACATACTCATTGGTCACCACATTGGCACAACGCTCCTCGTCGAGTATGATTTCGCCCGCACTGGCGAAACGCTGCAACTCGCTGGGGTCGACCTCAATACGATGAACCTCGTAGTTCGACACCTCGTGCACATCGACCTTGTCATTGAGGTAATCCTGACACTCGATGCCGACCGCGCGGGCCTTGAGTTGCAT
The DNA here is from genome assembly GCA_964639755.1 of uncultured Luteolibacter sp. GTDB lineage: Bacteria > Verrucomicrobiota > Verrucomicrobiia > Verrucomicrobiales > Akkermansiaceae > Luteolibacter. Next base: position 1,554 of record CAZXHZ010000067.1, read on the forward strand.
GTTGATGTCCTTGGTGACGAGCACCACCGGCGCGGAGTTGTGCTGCATCAGCAAGAGGCAGGCGGCGAGGATGCGATGATCAACACGCTCGCGGTCGGGAAAAATCCGGTGAAAAAGATTGAGCTGTTCGGAGTTTTTCGGGCAGGTGGCGGGATCGTAAATCACCATGCGCACCGTGCCGCCGAAAGGCGTGGCGACACCGCGCGTGACTTTCTCCGAGCAGGAAAACATCTCGGTGAGCCTGCGATGCACGCGCCGCGCGTTGGCCCCGCGCTCGGTCTGCTCGGACTTGAACTTGTCGAGCTCGGCCAACACGTCCACCGGGATGCAAAGGTGGTTTTCCTTGAAGCGTTCGAGCGATACCGGATCGTGCAGCAGCACATTGGTATCGAGCACATAGTTTTTGACATCCTGCGAGGGGGCAACGAGACCGAAATCCTCTGCCAGGGACAATTTTGCAACGCTTCGGCGTGTTTTTTTGAGGCGGGCCGATTCGGGATTTTCACCAAACACGGCACATGACGTTTGTTCTACGGCTTGATTAATCATTGGGATGGATTGGCAGGAAAATGAGCCTCGATGAAACGGGAACCATCGGCATGCAGCCCTCTGACAGCATTCGTGATGCCAAAACAACCGATCAAAGTTCCTCCCGCTTTTATCAAGATAACATGACTATCGTGATATCCTTTGGAATTACAATCGCAATCTCGGCCTCCGGGCAAAAACCCGAATCATGCCTCACAAAGCCGTCTGCCAGCTTGACGCCTCAATGGGGCCGCTGCATTTTTCGCCGCAGATGAATTTTTCGAGCCTTTCCGTCGCATGGATCTTGCCGTGTTTTTTGGCGCTTTTCGCGTTTTGTTCCTGCGGCCCCGCGGATCCGGCCCGGTCTGGCTACATGGCCGGGATCGGCCCCATCAAGAAGCAAGTCAGCAACGGCCCGCACCACCCGCCGCCGGCAATTCCCGACGATGTCTCCTATTGGGACGGCGACGGCGTGCCGGGCAGCCCGCTCGTCAAAATCAACCGCGGCCAGCAAAAGGCATTCTTTTACAAAGGCGGCGTGCTGGTCGGCGTATCCAGAATTTCGAGCGGCAACGAAGACCACGCCACCCCTCCGGGCAACTACAAGATCACTCAAAAAAACAAGGATCACAAATCCTCGGTCTACGGTGTCTTCAAAGACAAAACGACAGGCATGACGATCAATGACAATGTCGACATCCGCGTCGACAAAATCCCGCCCGGCGCGATCTATTACCCGGCGCCAATGCCAAACTTCATGCGCTTTGCCGGAGGCATTGGCATGCACACCGGCTATCTTCCCGGGTATGCGGCTTCCCACGGCTGCATTCGCATGCCGCATCAAATGTCCGAAAAGTTTTTCGAAAATGTCTCGGTCGGCACTCCGGTGGTCGTCGAATAAATCCCGGCCAGCGTCGTCGAACAACCCATGTTACCAAACCCAGAAACGCAAATTGAGGTCAGTCCCGCCGATGTCGCCAGCTGGATCGGCCTTCCACCACAAGAGCGCCCGCGCCTGATTGATTGCCGCGAGAGGGACGAGCTTGAGATTTGCCAAATTGCCGGCAACGAGTGGTTCCCGCTCAGCACCTTGGGCGAAACCATCCAAGGGCTGACCACGGATACCGATCGCGGGCTTGTTTTTTACTGCCACCACGGCATGCGCTCAAAACGCGCGGCCCAATTCTTGCGCTCGCATGGTGTGGAAAAAGCCTTTTCGATGACGGGCGGAATCGAGGCATGGTCCGAGTTTGTTGACCCATCCATCGCGCGGTACTGAACACGCACGCCAGAAGAAGAGGTCAACGGTCATGGGTCAATGGCCAACGGGGAAGAGAAAGAAGAAGCG
>CAZXHZ010000068.1:0-16730 GCA_964639755.1 uncultured Luteolibacter sp.
CTTATTCGAGGGGACTAAAAAGCCGATCGGGTGTTTGTGCACCACGATCGACGTTCTGTCTCTCGGCCGCCCTCCGTTGTGGCGGCCCGCGAAGCTATCTTCCCACCCCACCTCACGTCAATACCTTTCTCGAAAAAAATTCAGCTGCCCTCTCAGGCTTGAATTCAAGGGCATTGGCGAGATTTTGGGCTCAGATGGCGAAAAATTTTTACATCCTTGCTTGGCGGGATAGCAAGAGTACCGCTTTTTCCTCTTGGTGGCATGAAAAGCCGTCGCAAAACTGCTGGCGATGCCACAACTTGTCCAAGTCGAACCCATCGCAATGCTACCCACCCAAGCCGGATGCGCGGCATTTTTAGGCGACGGCAAAAAGACGATTCTCATCTACATTGATCCTGCAGTCGGCGCGGCGATCAACCTCGCGCTCGCCGGCAATCAGGCGGCGCGACCACTCACTCATGATCTCTATCAAATGACGCTCGAGGCATTCGGCGCGAAAATCTCGCGGGCAATCATTGTCGACCTCGTCGATGAAATCTTTCACGCACGACTTATCATCGAAGCTGAAAATGAGATCATGGAGCGCAAGATCATCGAGCTCGATGCCCGGCCTTCGGATTGCATCGCGCTTACGGTTCGCGGCGGCGCTCCTCTCTACGTGGAAGCGGAGCTGTGGCGTCGCCTCAAGGACATGACGGCAGAGCTTGCGGCCTTGCAGGCAGCGGAAAATCAGGAAGAGAACTGAACCCGCCTTTTCATGGCATTCAATCACCCTTGCGGCTTGATCATGAGATGTTAGCTTTCTCACGCATGTCACAAAACACATTGGCCGCCCTGCCCGATTATTTGAGCAAAGAGATCCTGCTCAACCCAAACAAGCGGCGTTTTCCGGCATTCGATCTCAAGCGGTTGCTCGGCACTGTCTTTGCGCCGACCGAGGGCTGTCGTGTATGCATCCTGATCGATTTCGACGAACCTGCGGAATTGATCAAAAACTTTGCGTTTTTGCAGCAAGAAGGTTTCCCGGTTCAAAAAAATGCCCACAAACATTTCTACCTTGGTCTGCTTGATGGTGCGATGGGGGCGCTTGGCATGAACGGCGGTGAAATGTTTGCCTATCGTTGCACCCATGGATCGAATCTCGATCTCAGCGATGATGTTTGGGACACCACGGGCAAGCACCTCTCGCTCGATCGCGACATCTATCCGCATTACGATCTCATTCTGTGCATCTCCACTTTTTCGGCGACCGCGCCCTTGACGGCAAAAGCCAAGCAATACGGCTTCCGCGGCGCAACGCTGCACGGGCTCAATGATGTCATTCTCAACTCCGGACTTGCGGTCGATTACCATGAAGTTTCCGCCGACGCGGAAAAACTTCGTTTGGCCCTCACACGCGCCGACGCGATAGAGATCGACTTCGCACTCGAGGACGGACGCGTGCTCACCGCATGGCTCGGCCTCGACGGCCAGGAAGCGCAGAAATCCCATGGTCTGTGCCTTGGAAAATCGCCCGATATCGCCAACCTTCCTGCCGGCGAGGTTTATTTCGTGCCAAGCGACGCACGCGGCCAATTCCCCATGAAATACGAGGACGGCACGCTCGGTGTGCTCGAAGTCGAAAACCGTTGCATCACCCACTCGACGCTGATTTCAGGAAACCAATCCACCATCGATGCGCACAATGCGCGGCTGAAGGATGATCCGATGACCGGCACGCTCGGCGAGCTCGGTTTTGGCACACAGGTGCTGCCAGTATCGGGTGCTGACATTCAGGATGAGAAAGTGCTTGGGACCTGCCACCTTGCGACCGGGCGCGACGATCATCTCGGCGGCGACATCCTGCCATCGATGTTCAAAAAGCATGAGAACTCAACGCACGACGACATACTCTTCGCCCCGCACAAGACGCCGAATTTCAACATCAGCCAGGTCCGCATGATCCGTGGTTCGCAGCATGAAGTGCTTATCGAAAATTTCCGACCGGCTCGCTACTTGATGGAGGCACTGGCTGGCGGTCGCTAGCCAACCGATCTGCCGAAGATATGAATTATCGCGAAGCCATCGACTGGTTGTTTTCAACACAGACCTTCGGCATCAAGCTGGGCCTCGATAACGCACGCCATTTGCTCAAGGAATTTCAGGCTTACCCGGCGCATGGAGTGAAGGTCATCCATGTCGCGGGCACCAATGGCAAGGGCAGCACCTGCGCGATGATCGATAGTATCGCGCGTTCTTGCGGAAGACGCAGCGGTCTCTTCACCTCTCCTCACCTCATTGATTTTCGCGAACGCATCAAGGTAAACGGGGTGGAAATTTCCGAGGAAAAATGCGCTGTGATGCTGGAAGAGCTGCGTGGCATTTGCGAAAAAATGCAAACTCATCCGACCTTTTTCGAAATATCGCTCGCATTGGCGATGCGATGGTTTCGCGAATGCGCTTGCGAAATTATCGTTCTCGAAACCGGTATGGGCGGCAGACTCGATGCCACTACCGCTGTGCCGGCGGATGTGTGCGCGATCACGCCGATCGGTCTCGACCACATGCAATGGCTCGGCAACACGCTTGAAGCCATCGCCGCAGAAAAAGCGGGAATTTTTGTCGAAGGAAAACCGGCGCTGTCCTCGCCGCAGGAGAAAGAAGCAAGCATCGTGTTGGAAAAAGAGGCGAATGAAAAACGCACGCCGCTGGAATTCATCACCGAGCCGCTGAGCGGATACGGCATCGCGCTGGCCGGCGAACATCAGCGCTGGAATGCGGCGCTCGCCGTTGCCGCCTTGCACCGCGCCGGACTTCCGCTCAACACCGATGTGCTGCGCCACGGCCTCTCTTCGGTATCATGGCCGGGGCGTTTCGAACGAATCTTGCCGGATGTCATTCTCGATGGAGCGCACAATCCACAGTCGGCGCAATCACTTGCGAAAACATGGCGACATGAATTTCCGGCGAAAAAAGCCTCGCTCGTATTCAGCGCGGTTGCCGCTAAAGACATCGAAGGCATTCTGCAATCCCTCTGTCCACTCGCCTCAAAAATTTTCATTTGCGAGGTCAACACCCCTCGCGCGACACCGGTGGGCGAAATCGTCAGATGCCTGCCTCCGGGCGCGCCGAATCATGAAACATTCGGTGATTTCGAATCTGCCTACCATGCCGCACGCAAACATGGAGTCCCAGTGCTCGTCGCGGGATCACTCTATCTCGTTGGCGAAGCGCGGGCCTTTTTCACCAAAAGCACCTTTCAACCGAGCAACCAGTAAGGCGTTTTTGGAACACCTCTGTCATTCGACGGTAAAGCTCCTGGAGGCGGAAAGCGCGAAGTTTTCCGGATCATACATCGATTCGACCTTTGCCGGTGGCGCGATGGTTTTGCCGGCAACTGTGCAGCGCGCAAGATAGCTGACCGTGTAAGTCCCTTTGCGCGGCACTCGATCGAGGAAAAACACCGCTCGATCGGATCGCATTTCCGAGTGACTGATGTTCCAATCCTTTTCATTTGAGATGAATCCATTGCCAGCAGATTGGGATTTGAAATCTGAATTCACTATCTCGAAAACCGCGGCAAGCGGATCCTCTATGACAAGATAACGCGTATCGTCGTGAGGCAGTGTGACTCTCAACGAAACACGGACCAGATCATTTAGTTTCGGCTCCTTGAGAATCTCCATCGAGCCGTCTGGATTGATCCGATGGTGGATGCGTTCGATTGACAAACCGTTGCGGGAAATCGCTTTAACCGGTTCGATTGCGGGTTTTGATGCAACGCTCAAGCGAGCAAACGCAGGCGCGTCGGCACTCGCCTTGAGATTCATATTTGGACCAAGCTCAAAGGAGCGACTGGCAACGGGCGCATCGGGTGTGAGCTTCACAAGCTCCTCCCCATTTTTGGCATCAAGAACAAGTGTTATCAAATCACCCTGCGTCTCCTGATGTTTGGAGAATTCGCTCAAGGCAAGCAGCGCCCAGCCATTTGACCAAGTTGTGCGCCAGTGGCCATAAGGGTTGCGTTGGTTGATCAAGCGATCAAGTGCCGCAAGCGCCTCTTTACCTCGAGGATCGGCCTGCGTCCATGCAAGCAGTGTCAGCGCATCACCCGGAGAGTCTATCATCCAATCATCATCAGCGATAGAATTGGATTTTTTTTCAATAAGCAAGGATCGCGCAGCGGCCAAAGCGGTCTCGTTGCCCTGGTTTGCACGGGCGATCGCCGCAGCCAATAATGCGCGGGCATTGACGCTTAATGCGACGGCACGCTCGGCAAGTTGATTGGCGTAGGCCGCTTGCGGTTTGCCCGCACAGGCGAGCACGAACAGCGAGCGAGCATGTAATTCGAGAGCTGAGGGCAACTTTGTTTCAGCCATGCCATGCAGACTTTTAATCAGATAATCGCAAAGCGATTCGACTGCCGCATTCTGCACCTGCGCGCCAGCATCCGATGCCATCAAGAGCCCAAGCCCTGCGTAGGAAGTCGCCCAATCGGCCGTCTCGGATCCACCTGGCCAGTAACTGAACGAACCGTTCGGCAGCTGCATCGAAATCAAGCGGTTGACCCCTTCCTGAATCGCTGCACGCGAATCCTGTTCGTTGGCTTTGGCGAGTGCGGGAATCTGCGATTTCAAATTGTCGGCAACACACCACGGTATCATTGCCGAGGTGGACTGCTCTACGCAGCCGTAAGGATATTTAAGCAGAAAATCCACCGAATCTGCCGCTGCGGAAAGTGGCGAGCGCGAAAAAGCCAACTCAACACTGCCAGTGCCTCCGAGCAAAGTCGGATCGATCAGTGCCGCAAGGTCGCCACCTGGCAAATGCTGTTTGTCGAGGCGCATGAATTTCACCTGACGCAAAATCGGCGTCGGGCTATTCACCGGAAAACGACATTCCACCGCATCGGAAAGCTGACGTAGCATGTCGGACGAAAGTGCCCCATTCTCAAGCGATACTGGAGTCGCTTTCCAAGTCATCACAGCCTCACCAGTGTTTTCAGCCAAAGTGGGACATATCATCGTTGCCGATGCACCGGGCGCGAGTGAGAGCATCTGCGTCACGCTGCCGAGCGCCCTGCAAACTTGTGTGCCTGATGCCGCGTGGGCGTTGAATTCAATCTTCCATGTTCCGGAAAAACGCGAGCTGTTGAGGATTCGAATCTGCGGGTTGATGACATCCGACTGATGTGCGAAACGCGGAGATTTTGGCTCAATCATCAGATCCTTCTTCACGACAATCGACGACTCAGCATGCCCGAAACGTGATGCTCCGTGGTACGTCACCGCAATTACCCGATAACGCGTGAGCGTGTCGGGAACCTTGAATGTGTGGCTGAATCTTCCCGATGAATCCGTCACGAGAGCAGGTGCCCATGTCGCACAAGGATCGAAATTTTTGCGCCATAGTTCCGCAAGCTTCGCAGGGTCCGCGCCACCACCGATGAAGAATCCCTTGTTGTGGAAATACTGTGACTCGATGTCTTCCGGCATGAACGAATCGAAAGAAGTACCCGCGCCCACTGCGAGTATTCTTGGGTCATAAAAGAAATCCATCGGCTTCGGTGTTTCATAGCCCATCACCGCAAGCGTGCCCTCGTCTTCGGCATAAAGCGTAACTTCCGCGCCCGATGCGGCTTTGCCATCAGCAAACCTCACCGAGCCGCTCAGCGTGACCTCATCGCCGGGGCGAATATCGCTGGCAGGCCTATCAATGGCAACATCGAGCCGATCACGCCGATTGTTCACCAACAGCTCGCAATAGCCCAGACGCAACTGCGGCTCCGGGTACTTGCGTGCCGAGTCCTTCGAACCCTTGACAATCAGCACTGAAACATAGGCGTTGGGCGCATCGTCATCACCAAGCGGCACCTCGATCACGGGTTTTTCCAGGCTGATCCGCGTAAAAAACGAACGCAGCACCTTCTCGCGCTCAACCGTAACCAATGCCGTTCCCTCAATCGGCGAAAGCACCAACAAGCGCGCAGTTTCCCCTGGCTCGTAAGATTTCTTTTCCGCGATCATTTTGATTCTCAAACTGTCTTCGTATTTCCATGGGAACTCATCCGAGCCATACACCTGAAAGCGGATCACCGAAGCGAATTCACGGCCCTGCGCATCCTTACCACGCAATGTCAGGAAATGTTCGCCGGCCGAATGCGGCGTGACACCAAACAATTGACCATCACGCAACGACGCGTTGGGATCGAGCGTTAGATCGCTTGTGGAAACGGCTTCCTCGGTCGATTCGTTGTGGGTTGCGACCGCACCCGATTCCGTGCGTGTCTTTACTGCGGCGTTCACTTGGCGGGTCAGAGTGGCGGTCAATTTTAATGGTTCGCCAAATGGCCGCTCGTCGTTGCCGATTGCGACGATTTTCAATGGCAACTCCTCACCGACTCGCACCAGCCGGTCGATGCGCGAAATGCCGATGTAGACCGATGCGGGATGGACGATTGTCGAAGCCAGCGAGTTCAGCGTCTGGTGATTTGCATCAGTCACATCACAGGAAATCGAAACTTGGCGCGCTGATGGGAAATCCGACTGCGGGATCTCCACAGAGAAGTGCGCCATGCCATCAACACCGAGAACGGATTCGCCCTGCACCTGCAACGCTCCTGCGCGAGACGAAGCCTCCGGCAAACCTTGATCGCCAAAGTAGTGATGCCAATACGCCCAATCATCAACACGGTGGTTGCCGAAAAGAAAATCACGAAATCTCTCGGGGTACGGGTTTACCTGCGTCACGCTTGTAAAGTGACGAACCGATCCTGATGCAACTGGTTGACCGTGAAAATTTTTCGCCGCCAGTTCCGCGGTCACCGAAGTCGCTCCCGCCGCAGGTTTTTCAATGCTCTGGCTGATTTCAAACGCATTGCGGCGAAACTCCTCCACTTGCAGTGGAATCACCTGCCTTGCGCTTTCGCGAATCTCCTGAATTTTCGACCAATCGCCGCCTTTTGCCTCAAGCTCGTCAGCCACACTCAATTCTTCAGGAAATTCCAAACGCAGCCAATGCGTGCCAACCGTTGAAAGTGCGAGCATATGACTGAAATCAAAAGACCCGTTTGGGGAAATTGTCACCGGCTGGTTGAGAATCTCTCGTTCGGCAGGATCGAACAACAAGACCCTTGCCTTCGCCGGCAATGATGTAGCCTCCACCGCATTGCCACGAAGCGATCTGACGATACCCTTGAGTCTCACAGTTTCACCCGGTCGATAGAGCGATCGATCCGTAAACAACATTGATTTGCGCGTTACTTCGTGTGGCGTGTTCCACGCATATCGAACGGGGAAGTTCCAAAGACCAACCGTGCCGATCGTCGAGTCAAACGAGGTCACGAACGAATCCGCTCCGCGCGTCGCCAACAAATGCCTGAGGCCATCCGGCCGGACGATATTCACAACGCCTTTTTCATCAGTAACCGCTTTGCCCAACAGCGCTGCATCCTCACCGAAAAGCTCCAGCTTCACGCCCGGCATCGGCGCGCCCGTCTCACAGGAAAAGGCGTAAATGAGCGCTTCACCGCGGGTGAATTTCCATGCAAGACCAATATCCGTGAGCTGGATGATAGCCTGCGTGTTGCGCTGACGGTTTGTACCGGCTCCGGCACGTGGCGTGCCCACCAGATCGAGAAAATACGAAGAACCGCTGACTGATTTCGGCAGCCATTCATCCCAATTCAAAACAAGCTCTTTCGAGCTGTCGATCGGATTGCTCAGTTCCACCTCGCGTTCGGCCACTGTTTCACCCGCAACCAAAGACCACGGCAGAGGTGCTTGTGGTGAAATCGATTTATAGTCGGGGCCAATCCCGGAATAGTGACGATACCCCTGATACGCACGGATCAGATCAACACCATGAAGCTTTTTGATTCGCACATGCACGCTGGCAAGATTCACCGTGCGGATGCGGTAGTTTCGTGAGCCTGCGGCCAGTTGCGCTTCGTTTTTCGATGGCAAGACCAGTTGTGGCTCAAGATGGGAAAATGTGACAATCTCGGATTTTTCAGACTCAAGCGGCAGGCCATCGGCGGATAAGAAAGGCCCCCTGAACGAAACAGTGTACTTATCCAAACGGGAAAAATCTCCGCTGATGTGAAGCTCGTTTTCTTTAATTGATAGGGACAAATCAGACTCAGGCAACGGATCTATGACAAGGTTATCCCTCAACGATTCCAAAGTGAGATCAGCGGGCAAACGATGATTGAATGAAACAAGCAATTTTCTCCCCTCATCAACGAAGGTCACTGCCTTCATTTGTTTGATGCGGAAGGGTTCGATTTTCCCAATCGGATATTCCACTCCCGCGTCGATCCGCGCCCCTGCGGTCTGATTGGGAAGTCCCTTCAAAATCATCAGTTGCCACGCTTCATCCGGTGGCAATGGTTTTTCCGGCCTTATCACCACAACATGTTTCAGCTCGCCACCCTCCTTGCGTTTGCCTTGATCCGATGCAGGCCAACGGAATTCCCATGGCGCCGTATCGATGCCTTCGAAATATCCGGCCAGTCTCTCGCTTGCTCTCTCAATATGCGCCGCAACCCGCGGCCCGGACTTCGGCACAAAGGAAACAAACGCCGCAATCGCGGCAGGATCGACCGCATCGTTGAATACCAAGACCCACTCCGCAGTGGATGCGGAATAATCCGATTCCCAACGCCGCGGGCATTGGGCTGACAACAAACGAAATCCCTCAGATGCAATCGTCGCAAATTTTCCCGCAGGGATCGCGGAGCCATCGAGATGCTTCTTTCCCGACAACATCGAAAATTGATAACTCGCACCAATCTCAGGACAACGCGCGGTGATGAACTCAGCTATATTCGGCGCCTTCCAACGAAGCTTGCCCGGAAAATCCGGCTCAACCACGAACCAATCATTCTGGACCTCCTTACCCAAATCGCCGATAGCCACTGCCGGCAGATCAAGCACCAGATCGATGGTCGATTCCGGTACCAAGGAAGGTGTAGTAACAACCAGGCGAGGCGAAGCCGGCAACAGCAATACCGACACAAAAAACGCCACTGTGGCGCATGTCCATGATTTCATAGCAAGGAATCGAAAGTGTTCGTGATTGTATTCGGATCCCTTTCAAAAGAAATGGAATTCGCCGGATTTTGGCGGGAATTTTCGCGTGGGTAACCAAGTACCGATCGAGCCATCTAACATTGCCTTTTTGTGAGAGTCGCCGAAACTGCTCATGTGATTGAACGCCTACCCAAAACACTTTGTCTAGCCGCCTGTGCGGTCATGGCCTTGTGGCTTGGGGCCTGCACCCCGGGGCCGATCATGATCCAAAACCCTACGACCGCCGGCGCGAAGGGCGAAACTTTCGGCTATCGCAAATGGATCTCCGAACAACACGAGCCCGATGTGGTGATCATCGGCATTCATGGTTTTTGTGGCGCTTCGATCGATTACAACAATCTCGGTCAGCACTTGCTCAAGCACCAACCGACCACCGCGCTTTATGCTTACGAAATCCGCGGCCAGGGCAGCGATCCGATCCGCGCGCGCCGCGGCGACATCGGCGACCCGCGCGACTGGTACCGCGATCTCTTTGCCTTCACGGGTCTCATACGCGAGCGGCATCCGGATGCCAAGGTCGTCTGGTTTGGGGAAAGCATGGGTGCGCTGATCGCAGCCCACGCGTGGCGCCAAGCCCCGGCAAACAATCCCCCCTGCGACGGATTGATCCTATCGTCGCCGATTGTCCGTTTTCGCGACGACATCCCGGCTTGGACGCCTGGCTTGGTCCAAATTGCCGCGACCACCCTGCCCTTGGCCCGAATCTCGCTCGACATGCTCGCTGGCGGCCAAGATGTGCAAATGACGCAAAAATCCCACCATGCCGAGCAGGCATTGAAAAACCCCTATCACATCCAGCAGCACACCCTGCGACTGCTCGGGGCTCTCGCGGCACACATCAACGGCATGAACGACTGCGCCGCCACCTTCCGCAAACCGGTACTGGTGTTGCACGGCGGCAAGGACTTTTTCAACAACGACTCCGATGTTCGCGGCTTTGTCGCCCGCATTTCGCCTAAGGCGCCGGCGACCTACCGTAATTATCCCAACGCCTATCACCTGCTTATGTTCGATGAGAAAAAAGAGGCCATTTTCCGAGATATCGAGCGCTGGATCAAGCGACTCAAACGCCAGCGTGCGGAAAAATCGTGATTTTCCCGCACGATTCGTCTTGACGGGTTGGCCCCGATCGCCATTCTTCGCGCCCCGCAACTCAACAATTTTCAAACCATGGCCCGCATTTGCATCATCCGAGGAACCAGCGTCCGCTCAGGCGGCAGAATTCACCGCTCCGGTTTGGCCAAGAAAAAAGGCGGCATCGGCCGTCACGTGACCAAGGTCGTCAAGCGCAAGATTTCCCCCAACCTTCAAACCAAGCGTATCTTCATCCCTGAGTTCGGCCGCCATGTGCGCCTCAAGCTCAGCTGCCGCGCGCTCAAGACCATCAACAAGAATGGCGCGCTCGAAACGCTTAAAAAGGCCGGCCTGCTCTAAGCGCCCGCTTTCTTTTGTTTTTCATCATTGTGGTTTCATGATTGATGGTCCGGTGGAAACACCGGGCCATTTTTCATTTCAACCGATCGCACAAGGCACCAGCACTCCATCGCTCATGCCATGGATTTTCTTTTTGTCTGTCGGCACAATCGTCGCGAGGCAACCCCCGAGTTTCGTTGTTCCCGCATCGTCAGTAAAATAATAGGGACAGACTCTTGCCCGGCCTTGCATCATTTCGATTGAACCATCGTCGCGAAAAACCGGATGCTCGATGCGACGCGCTTCGTGAAACTCCTGCAAGACCCAGGGTTGATCGACCGCATGATCCAAGGCATGTCGCAACCGCGCCGACCATTCGGCCAAGGAAAGATCGTGACCGACAAAAACTCCGCGCGAACCCCATGCGGTTTCATGAAATCCGCTGACCTTCAGCACGAGCCGTCGATCGCGTTGACTCAAGGCCGCGACCTCGTCCCACGAATGAAGCCCCAAGCGCGGCAGTGCCGCATGCGGCGGCAAAGGCGAGGGATCTACAAGCCAACCGAAGGGCACCAGTTCGCGCAGCCGCTTGAGATGATTCCCACGCAGGGATTTTTCCCAAACTCCCTTCAACGCCGGCGACCACAACAAAGCCAACCAAAGTTTCTCTTCAAAATGTGGCTTGAAGGGCGGCGTGATTCGGGTCGTGCCATTCGCCGCATCTTGCGCCAACTGCTTTGCACTGGAAACCGAACGCCAATCGAACAATTCAAAAAATCGATACAGCGCCACCCCATCGGGCTCATATGATTCAGCCGATGCCACCCGCCACGCATCACCAAGTGTCGATACCAGCCATTCCATTTCCGGCCGATAATCACCGGCCTCTTCGGAAATCAAAACAGTGCCGCCATCCGGCATCAATGAGCGGAATCCATCGCGCATGCCATCCGCGTCGCCGAGCACCTCATAGCCGGCATCGGCATAAACGCGGGCCATCCACGCCGCCACGCCGATTCCACCCGGCACGCTGTCGAGTTCGGACATCGCAAAGCCATCCTGCGTCACCATCAAGTCTGGGCGAATCACCCTCGGCACATGACCAGCCATGCCTTTGGCGCGCTGCAGGCTGACGAGCCATTCCGGCTTACCGCGATCCAACCAATCGGCAATCCACAACGGCAAAGAACCCGCCGCGCTTCTGCGGTAAATTTCATCGCAGGCCTGTTGAAAGCGCGCCAGCGAATGACCCAAAGCCGCAAGGCCATCCGCTTCCGTACGGCTCAACACCAAAGGCTCGGGCGACCATCGCCAAGAACCGCCGCCGAACAAACCGCCAGCAGGCATCTGCCCGCGCAAATCCGAAAGTCCGATACCCATCGCGCGCTCAATCTCCATTCATGCCGCCTGCTTGCCAAGCGACATTCTTGCGTGATGCGTCACACATCCCACAACTTTGCCCGCAACGCTTCCTGAGCCGCGCGCGCCTCCGCCTCCTTCTTGCTCTTGCCCTTGCCGTTGGCCAATACCTTTCCACACCATGAAACCTCCGACTGAAAGACCCGCCGATGGTCAGGACCGCTTTCACTGATGATACGGTAGATGGGTGCCTGCGGACGAATGGCTTGCAGGCATTCCTGCAGCTCTCCTTTGGGATTCATTTCCTCAGTGCTCTCCTCCATGTTGTGGAACTCATCCTCAAGAAGGTGCAAAACCAACTCACGCGCCTTCTCGACATTCGAGTCTAGAAATACCGCGCCAATGAGCGCCTCGAAAGCATCTGCCAAGGTCGACAAACGGCGTCTGCCGCCGGTCGACTCCTCTCCCTTGCCGAGCAAAATGTAATCACCAAGATCAATCGTCGTGGCAAATTTGGCCAGCGCACGGCGCGAAACAATTCGCGAACGCAGTTTGGTGAGATGCCCCTCGGTCGCTCCCGCAAAACGGCGAAAAAGTTCTTCGGTGACAATCAATTGCAGCACCGCGTCGCCCAAAAACTCCAGGCGCTGATTGTCAAAATTTCGCCTCTGGGATTCGTACGCGAGACTCGGATGCGTCAAGGCCTCGGCCAACAGCAACGAATTGCGAAACTTGTAATGAATACGGCTCTCGAGCGACAGCATGGTTCGATGGTCTGGTTTCCTCCTCCCCCGCCCGAAGTCTGAAAGGACATCCGATGGGAAAGATGGGGTGATCGACGGGACTCGAACCCGCGACAACCGGAATCACAATCCGGGGCTCTACCAACTGAGCTACGACCACCATTTGCTGGGGGGCGCCAATAATGAACCATTTGCCGACTTTTGGAAAGTCAAAAAATAGGAACGCACCCACCACGTGCCGCACGAAAGGATTCCGCAACGCGCAATTCAGCCACCTCTTTCAGGGCTTGGCAGACTTGGTGGCGCGTGGCTTACTTCCCATCCACCGACCATGCAGATCCGTTTTTGCAATCCCTTGTTCGCCACTTTAGCGTTCCTTTTGCTGAGCCAATGCGCCCCGCATGTTCCCAAGAACTGCGCTTCGGTGCCTCGGTCTTCGCGCGTGCCTTCAGCTTCGCTGATCGAAGAGGCTCGCGCAAACTGGTCGATTCTCGGCAACGCTTCGCGCAAAAACGAATGGCCCGCCGCACGCGATCGTTACAATGCCGCAGTCGGCAAGCTCTTCGATCAGATTCGCTGCGGTCATGGCTCCTGGAATGACCACGCCGCCTCGATCGGCACCCGCCTTGCCATCGCCGATCGCAGCCATGTCGATCCCGACACGCTCGATGCGCTGGTGCCGGCATCAACCATCAAAGTTACCGAAGTCAAAAAACACAACGGCCATGACGGCCTCGGTATCCCGGCGGTGGGTTGGAAAACCACTTCGCCGGTAGGCATGAAACGCGAGCGTTATCTGCTACCCAACGGCCTGCCCTACAACATCACCGCCACACTCGAATTCGATCGCAAAGGAATTCCGACATGGCAGTTCAACAAACGCTGGGCGATCGAGTCAGCCATCATCGGCGGCCACAAACACCCGCTCGCCGCCGATTGGTCCGCGCCCAATGATTTCTACTGGAAGATGTGCGACCTCGACAACCTGGTCATCCAAAATGTGCTTCTTCCCGATCGCTTCACCGAGGAAACCGGCATTTATTTTGTCACCCCCTACGACCCGAAAAAAATCCCTGTCGTCCTTGTTCACGGTCTCGTCTCAAGCCCCGACGCTTTCAAGAATGTCATTAACGAACTTGCGCCAGAGCCATGGTTCCGCGAAAATTATCAGATTTGGCTCTATAATTATCCGACTGGCAATCCGTGGATCTACAGCAGCATGAAATTTCGCGAACTGATGCACGAGGCTTGCGCTTACGCCCGCAGCAAAGGCGGCAGCGAAAAACTCAATCGCATGGTCATCGTCGGCCACTCGATGGGCGGACTTGTCACCCGCTCCAGCGTCACCGACCCGGGCAAAGAGCTCTACAATGCCTTGTTCAAAAAACCGATCAATGAACTCAAGGCTCCCGAATCAACCATGCGCCTGATCCGCGATGGCACGCTCTACAAACCTCTCAGCGAGCCGAAGCGTGTGGTATTCCTGGCCGTGCCGCATCGTGGCAGCCCGATGGCCAATCTGGTTTTCTCCGATTGGATTTCAAAACTGATCAAGCTTCCCAAGACACTCACCGTCGATTTGCTCGATGCCACCCTGCTTGCGGTGAGCGACATCGCCCAGGGCGAAGATGCGACCAAGCGCCTGCCCACCTCCATCGACAGCCTCTCCCCACGCGCGCCGGCCACCCTCGCGCTTAACAAATTGCCGTTGCCAAAAAACATCACCTTCCATTCGGTCATCGGCGACCGCGGCAAGGGTGACACCCCACAAAGTAGCGATGGCGTGGTTCCTTACTGGTCGTCGCATGTCGCACCGGTTGCCTCCGAATTGATCGTTGCCTCAGATCACAGCGTGCCCAACAACCAGGAGACCTCCGAGGAACTCAAACGCATTCTCAAACTTCATCTCAAAAACAAAAACTGATAAGCCACGGTTTTCAAAGCAACCGATGTCCGCCAAGCCGCCAATTTTCCCATCATGAGCCCCGAGCAACAACTCGCAGCACTCACCAAAGGTTGCGCCAAAGTGCTTTCCGAAAAAGAACTGCTAGAAAAACTCCGGCTCGGCCGACCGCTCCGTGTGAAGCTCGGCGTCGATCCTACCGCGCCCGACATCCACTTCGGTCACACGGTCACACTGGAAAAACTTCGCCAATTTCAAGAGCTTGGCCACCAGGCGGTTCTGCTGATCGGCGACTTCACCGCGACCATCGGCGACCCATCCGGCCGCTCGGCCACCCGCCCGCCGCTCACCCGCGAAGAGGTCCTCGCCAATGCCGAGACCTACACCGACCAAGCTTTCAAGATCCTCAACAAGTCGAAAACCGAAATCGTCCACAACGGCGATTGGTTCCGTAAAATGACCTACGAGGAAATCCTCAAACTCAACGCCAAGGTCACGCTGCAGCAAATGCTCCAGCGCGAGGACTTCCGCAACCGCGTCGATGCAGGGCAGGAAGTGCGCCTCCATGAACTCCAGTACCCAGTCATGCAAGGTTGGGACTCGGTGGAAATCCGCGCCGATGTCGAGCTCGGCGGCACCGACCAACTTTTCAACATCCTCGTAGGCCGCGATCTGCAAAAAGAAGCCGGTCAAGCTCAGCAAGTCGTGATGGTGATGCCGCTGCTCGAAGGCCTCGACGGCGTGCGCAAAATGTCAAAGTCGTATGGCAACTACATCGGCGTCAATGATCCGCCACAGGAAATGTTCGGCAAACTGATGAGCGTCTCCGACGAACTCATGGACCGCTACTACACCCTACTGCTCGGTAAAGCCCGCGACCCATCGGGCCATCCGATGGATGCCAAGAAGTCACTCGCGGAAAAACTCACCGCACGCTACCACGGCGAAGCCGCCGCCTCTGCAGCACGCGCCGACTGGGACACGCGCTTTTCGAAAAAAGATCTCTCCGCTGCCGAACTGCCGGATATTTCCCTCGCCGAGCTACCTGCCGAAACGACCGTTCTCGCGCTCACCGCCCACGCCTTCAAGTCCGCCTTCGGTTTGGAAAAATCCAGAGGCGAGCTGCGCAAACAATTCATCTCAAGCGGCTCGGTTCAACTCAACGGAGAAAAACTCACCGAACCTGCCGCCATAGTTTCGCCGAAGGCGGGCGACACGCTCAAGCTATCGAAGAAGCACGCCGTGCGCTTCGTCTGATCCGGCACGGGCAGTAAAGCTCAACGCTTGGCGACGCTCGCAAGGCTCGGCTGCTGTCGCACGATGTTGGCCAGCATCCGGCGACAATGATCGTAACCGGTGCGCTGACTCAAAATTTGTGCGCTGCGCGAAAAGGATCCCCACTGGACGACATTGATCTCCACATTGCGGCGCCCCCAAATATCCATGGTCTCTTTGCTCGGCTTGTAAATATCGATCGTGCCGGTACCCGTCAGCGCCGAACCGTAATCGTCGATGACGTAAAGATAGGGCAGGCCCTTAATGCGAAAGGTGGTGCCAACCGGATAGAACGACCAGTCAGCGGCCGCGCTGCGCACCCTGTTGGTGTAGCGAAGATTCGTGCCTGTGGCATTCTTGCTGCCGTAGATCAAATGGTCGGATTCGCTGCAAGTATACGCGGTGGTGCGGGTGACCCGTTGACGCTCGCTGAACGCGTAAACAGGCATGCCGTGTTTGTCGCGTGGCTTGCCAGCGGCGGCGGACATCAATTGTGAGGATGGCCCCGCGACTTGAAAACTTTCACGCTTCGCTTCACGGGCGTAAGCGAGGGCATTGATTTTGGACTTCGGGATGATGGCGAGCCCCGAGTTTCCGCAGCTGGCCAAAAGACCGATCGCCAACGCGAGAATGCTTAAATTTGCAGGTCGAAATGTCATGAGCTCAAATGTTTGTGAAGCTGTCTGGTTCGGCCGACCCGCGCTTCACACGCATCGCCCATTGCGCCCTAGGTCTAGCCCCGCTACAGGAACGGCGCAAACGGAAAATCCCCGAAATTTCGAGGGATCTGCAAAAATCAATTGATTTTCAACGAGTTACGAAAGCAAAAAATGCCATTGAGGGCAATTTTTGCATGCACAAAGTCCATCCCACGGACCTCAAAAAATGCCCACCGGGACCCCATTTCCGCGCCCAACCGGGCGGGCGACCATCGACTCAAAGAAGCAATCGATGCCCGGCCTGACC
>CAZXHZ010000069.1:0-20514 GCA_964639755.1 uncultured Luteolibacter sp.
CCTTGCTCAAGCATTCGCAGATCAAGGGTATTCTCGCGCCAACCGATTCCATTTCCAAAAGACGCTGTCGCTCATCGGGATCGTGAATGAACTGCTGGCTCACAATATCGGACATCAAGCCAGGTTCTTCCGCACGATCGAGCAGGGCAAGTATTCCCGATTGAGCCTCACCCGGCAGCATTTGGATCGCGTCCTCGACCACCCCACGCAGAGTTTTCATCGCAGCCAACTCACCACCTTCGGGCGAGAAGGACGAAATCAATGGCTCAATGCGCGCCAGCGGGTAATCTCGCTCAGCACTCCACTCGAGGAAGCGGACGCGCATCACCCCGTGCAAAAGCAGATTGGATGTGCCGTCCGGCATTTCACGCGAGGCCCTCACCAATCCGATCGTGCCGATCGAAGCCACGCAGCGATCAAAATCGTCAATCCCATCCGGCTCCCTCAACAAACGAGCCACCGCGAACATGCAGTCCCCCTCCAGCACATCCTCCAACATCCGGCGGTATCTCGGTTCAAAAATGTGCAAGGGCAACCCTCCGTGCGGGAAAAGAACGCAATCCGGCAGCGGCATCACGCCGCAGTACTCGGGAAGCCTTAGGGAAGTCATCAACGCCCAGTCATGCATAACGCCAGAGTCGATGCAAGCTGATTGCACTTATGGGACAAAATCGCTTGTTTTTTGAAGCCAATCGATTTTTTCAAACAAATAATCCGCGCCGCGCCGTTAGATGCTCGCAATACCACTGACTTTCTAACAATCCATTCACCGATGATCGAAGCAACCAAACTCACCAAACAATTCGGGACCAAAAAAGCGGTCGACGAGCTCTCATTCAGCGTCAAAAAGGGCGAAGTGCTGGGGTTTCTTGGACCCAATGGCGCCGGCAAATCGACGACCATGCGCATGATCACCGGCTTCATCCCACCCAGCTCCGGCGATGCCAAGGTCTGCGGCATTTCGATCACCGAAAACCCGCAGGAGGCAAAAACCAAAATCGGCTACCTGCCGGAATCCGCTCCGCTTTACCCGGACATGACGGTATCCGGCTTCCTCGCATTCTGCGCGGAAATTCGCGGACTCAAAAAATCCGCCGCAAAGGATGCCGTCGAGCGCGCGATCGACACCTGCTTCCTTGGCAGTGTTGCCCTTCAGTCGATTGACACGCTCTCGAAAGGTTACCGCCACCGCACCTGCCTCGCCCAAGCGCTCCTTCACGACCCCGAGGTCTTGATTCTCGACGAGCCCACCGACGGCCTCGACCCAAACCAAAAACACGAAGTGCGCCAACTCATCAAGCGCCTCGGCAAAGACAAGGCCATCCTCTTCTCGACCCACATCCTCGAGGAAGTCGAAGCCGCCTGTTCACGCGCCTTGATCGTCGATCGCGGAAAAATCGTCGCCGACGGCACGCCCTCCGAGCTCATTGCCCAATCCGGCACTGGCTCGCTCAACGATCTCTTCCGCAAACTCACCACACGCGACACCGAAGCCGCAGCCTGAGAGAAAGGCCCGATCGAAAATTCATTTCACATTTCACCACCATGTCCTCACTCACCATCTACAAACGCGAACTCCGCAGCTATTTCGGCCAACCCACGGCCTATGCGATCATCGTGATCTTTCTCGCCCTTTCAATGGGCCTGACCTTCAGCTTCGGCAACTTCATGCGCATCGGCGACGCCTCGCTCGAGTGGAGTTTCTTCTTCTGGCACCCGTGGATCTACATGCTGCTCGCACCCGCCGTCGGCATGAAACTCTGGTCCGACGAACAACGCAACGGCACCATCGAGCTCCTCGGCACTTTCCCGCTATCAATGTGGAGCGCGATCATCGGCAAGTTCCTCGCCGCCGCCACCGTCTGGCTCGCGGCGCTCGTGCTAACCTTCCCGATCGTCGCCACCGTCAACTATCTCGGCGATCCTGACAACGGCGCGATCCTCGCCGGCTACATCGGCTCATTGCTCGTTTGCTCGACTTTTGTCGCCATCACCATGCTTGTCTCGGCCTGCACCCGCGACCAAGTGGTGTGCCTGATCGTTTCGGTCGCGATCTGCGTGACGATGGTGCTATGCGGCTACGATGATTTCACCCGCGAAATCGGCAAGGCGGTCTCGCAGGGCGTCGTCGAAGCAATCGTCTCGATCGGAGTGTGGGATCATTTCCGCTCGCTCAACCGCGGTCTCCTGCGCCTCCAGGACGCGGTATGGTTCACCTCGTTCATCGCCGTCTGCCTGCTCGGCACCAGCACGATCCTTTCCGCCAAGCGCTCCTGAGTCGCCACCCGAATTTTTAGCCACACATTTTTCCAACGAAATGAAATCCAACAGTCCCATCACCCGCGCGACCATCGCCGTCCTCGCGCTCGCCGCCATCGCAATTTTTGCCAACTGGCTCGTCTCACTTTCACCCCTCGGCAACCGCGGCGCCGACTTCACCGAAAAACAAATCCACACGCTTTCGGATGGCACCCGCGCGATCCTCGGGGAAATTGGCGCCCCGGTCGTGCTCCGCTACTATGCCTCTCGTAATACCGATTACATGCCGGAGGAAATCAAACTCCACATGCGCCGTGTCGACGACCTGCTCAAGGAATACGCCTCGCTCTCGAAAGGCAAAATCCGCATCGAAAACCTCGACCCCCAACCAGACACCGATGCCGAAGACTCCGCCAACCTCGACGGCATCAACGGTCAACGCATGGAAGACCAGAACCTCTACTTCGGCCTCGCCGTCTCATGCCTAGATAAGACCAGCGTCATTCCTTTCATCGATCCGCGCCAGGAAACGATGCTCGAATACCAGCTCTCCAAGGCGATTGCCGAAGTCAGCGCTCCGTCGAAACCAAAAATCGGCGTGATGTCCGCCCTCACCCTGAAAGGCGAACCCGCCGGCATGCCCGGTCAAAGACCCAACCCCGGTTGGGTGATCTATCAACAACTCAAGCAGTCCTTCGACATCGAGGACATTCCAATGACCGCCACCACGATCGACCCAAAATCGATCAAAGTTCTCCTGCTCTTCCACCCTGCGGATATCACGCCTGAGACAGAATTCGCGGTCGACCAATACCTGCTCGGCGGCGGCACCGTGGTCGCATGCCTCGATGCCTTCTCGGTCGCTGCGCAAATGACCGGCGGCGGCAATCCGATGATGGGCATGCCCGGCACGCCAACCACCTCGACGCTGCCAACGCTGCTCAAATCATGGGGCGTTTCCTTCGAGTCGGGCAAAGTCCTCGCCGATCCGACCTACTCAACCCGCATGGCCGGCAACCGTGATGCGCTCGCCGTGTTGACCCTCACCAAAGAAGCCATGCCACAAGCTGACAGCGTGATCACCAAGGATCTCGACTCGGTCACCCTTTTTCTTCCCGGTGCTTTCTCGGTTGGCGGCGCTGGCTTGTCCGCCAACTCGCTGATCAAATCCTCCACCGGCTCGGGCTTTGTCGATTCGATGCGTGCTTCGCAACTCGATCCCTCGCTGAGCACATCGTTCCGGCCCTCGGGCACGGCTTACGATTTGGTCACCTACCTCAGCGGCGATTTCAAAACTGCCTTCCCCGATGGCAAACCGCAGTCCGCAGCCCCGCCCGCCGAAGCCAACAAACAGGAAGCCAATGCCAATTACCTGAAACGATCCGCCAGCCCAGGCCATGTCTTCCTGATCGCCGATGTCGACGCGTTCTACGACCGCTTTGCCTACAACGTGCAAAACTTCGGCGGCGTGCAAATGGCCTCGCCGATCAATGGCAACGCCTCGCTGCTTTTCAACCTACTCGACCAAGCCACCGGCTCCAAGCACCTGATCGGTTCACGCTCGCGTTCCGCCATCCGCCGCCCATTCACAGTGGTGCAAAAAATGGAAGCCGATTTCAACAAGCAGGTCGGCACCAAGATTGAAGAGTTCCAGGAGAAACAAAAAGCCGCCCAACAAAAACTCAGCGACCTGCAGGCGCAAAAATCCCGCGGCAACGAACTCTATCTCTCGCCCGAACAGGAGGCCGAAATCCGCAAACTCCGCAAGGAACAGGTGGAGTACTCAAAGCTCATCCGTGAACAGGAAAAAGACCTGCGCCGCCAAAAGGACAAGCTCGCGGGAAAAATCACCCTGCTCAATGTCGCCGTCATGCCGCTGCTCGTCACGCTCTTCGGACTCGGCCTCTTCTTCCAGCGCCGCCGCTCAACCCGCGCGCGCTGATCATCCGTTCGACTACCTGCAACTCCAATAAAATTTCCTCATGAACAAGAAACAGGTCCTCACACTCATCGCCATTGCAATCGCCCTCGGCGGCGCACTCCTTGTCGTCAAACAAACGCAAAAGGATTCTGGCCACGCCGCTCTCACCAGCCGCGCCGCCGGCGAGACGCTCTTCACATCGTTTCCCGCGACCGAAACCGCCCACATCGAAATCACCGGCGCGAGTGGCAGCGTCACGCTTGTGAAAAAGGATGGCAAGTGGACCGTCGCCCAACGCGAAAACTATCCGGCGAACACAATCAATGTGAATGAGTTCATCCGCACGCTCGCCGAGCTCAAGGTCACCCGCAGCCTCGAGGCTGCCCCCTCGTTCGCTCCGCGCTTTGGCATGGATGAGTCCTCAAACAAACCCGAAGACCGCGGGCTCACTGCGACATTCAAGGATGCCGCCGGCAAGGAGCTTGCCAAGGTCAGCCTCGGCAAAAACATCGAAGGCTCGCAAGAGTCCTCACCCATGGGCGCGATGCCCGTCGGCCGTTACATCCGCAATCACGCCGATGAGTCGGGCTTCTATGCGGTCAATGAAATGTTCTTCTCCGTCAGCGCCGATATCACCCGCTGGCTCGCCGAAGAATTCATCGCACCGGACAAGATCAAGTCGGTTTCGCTCAGTCAGAAAGGTTCCAATACCGTGGCATGGAAATTGGAGCGAGATGCGGAAAATGCGGAGTTCAAACTCGCCGATATCAAGCCCGACGAGGCCCTCAATAATGAAAATGTCACGCCGATGAAGAATCTGTTTTCCTACGCCCGCTTCGAGGATGTGGTGACCAGTGCCGATGTGGCCGAACGCGCCGATGCCGCCGGCAAACGCAACGCGATCATCGAGACCTTCGACGGCTTCACCTACAACCTCACCATCACCCCGCCCAAGCCCGCCACCGGATCCACTACCTCGGCTCCCGATAAGCTGCTCATGACGGTCGCCGTAAGCGCCAATCTGCCAACCCAGCGCAGCAAGGCCGAAGGCGAAAAGCCCGAGCAAGCCAAAGCCAAGGACGAAGAGTTCGCCGCCCGGATCAAGACGCTCAACGAAAAACTCGCCAAGGAACAAAGCCTCGCCGGGCGCACTTTCGAGGTTTCCAAAAACACCCTCGATGCCCTGCTCAAGGAACGCGAAACACTCGTGAAAAAGGCCGAGCCAAGCCCAGCCCCGGCACCCGCCCCTGACACCAAAGCCATCGAGGCAATCACGCAGCCGATCAAAGCCCCCGACGAAAAAGGCGCAAATAAAGCGGCCAAACCCGTGAAAAAGTAAGCACCGACCTCGCTTGGCGCTCGCCAGTCCCCAAGCCGACAAGCCCGCCACGGGATTGTCGGCCTTTTCAAACGCCTGGTTTGACAAGCCCCCAGGTCGTCCACTAGGTTCCCCGCCCCAGCCGCCGACGGCTATAGCCCTTTTGCCATGAAGATCCTTGTTGAGAAGCAACCAAATTGCACCGCCACCATCCGCGTCGAAATCCCTGCGGACAAAGTCCAAAACGAGCGCCAAAAGGTCGCCCAAAGCCTCGCCTCAAAAGCAAAGGTTCCGGGATTCCGTCCCGGCAAAGCACCGCGTGCCGTCATTGAGAAACGCTTCAACAAGGAAATCGAAGCCGAGAGCCAGGAAACGCTGATCAACAGCGCTCTCGACGAAGCGATCAAACAGGAAGACCTCAAGGTGCTCGACTTCGGCCGCGTCGAAGAACTTTCTAACGCCGCCGATGGCAGCCTCAGCTTCAGCACCAAGCTGATGCTCGCACCGGAAGTGAAACTGCCGGACTACAAGGGCATCAAGGTCACCGTGCCAAGTGCCGAGCTGCCGGAAGAGGAATTGCAAAGCCAACTCGAAACCCTGCGCGAACGCTTCGCCGACTTCACCGATGTCGAAGGTCGCGCTGCAGAAATGGGCGACTTCGCAGTGATCAATTATTCCTCGACCGTCGACGGCAGGCCCAGCGCTGAAGTTCTCGGCAAAAGCCTCGGCTACCTCGAAGGCCGTGAAGGGTTCTGGGTTCGCCTCGATGAAAAAGCCTTCCTGCCAGGCTTCGCCGCCCAGCTCGTCGACATGAAGCCCGGCGACCAACGCGACATCACCGTCACGCTGCCCGACGATTTTCCCGTCGAAGATCTCCGCAACCGCGAAATGGTCTTCGCCACCACCCTCGGCGAACTCAAGCAATCGATCCTGCCCGAGCTCAACGACGAACTCGCCGCTCGCCTCGCCCCCGGCAAGACGCTCGCCGACATCACCGAGATCATCCGCAGCAACATGGCCCAAGAGCGCAAGCGCCGCATCGATGATATGAAGGTCAACCAGATCGTCACGCACTTCACCAATCAGGCAGACTTCGAACTCCCAGAAGAACTCATCGCCCGCGAAACGCAAACCCAAGCCGATGCCATGGTCCGCCGCGGCGTTCAATCGGGCGTCACCGAAGACCAAATCCAGTCCCAGCAAGACGACATCTTTGCCAACGCCAAGCAACAGGCGACCTCCAACCTTCGCACCAATTTCATCCTTCAGGAAATCGCACGCGCCGAAAAAATCGCGGTCAACGACAACGAACTCGTCAACCACCTCCTCCAGCTCGCCGCCGCCAGAAAGGTCGCGCCGAAGAAATTCATCAACGACATGCGCCGCTCCGGCCGGATTTCTTCCATCCGCAGCTCGATGATCATTGGCAAGGCCATTGACTTCCTCATCGAACACGCCGATGTTGTGGAATCGGCGGAAGCCGCACTCACCGAAGAGTAATAATGACCATCAGCAATCCGACATCCATGAGCACCTCCCCCCGCAACAGCTACTATGTCCCCGTCGTCATCGAACAAGATGGCCGCGGCGAACGCTCGTTCGACATCTACTCGCGCCTGCTCAAGGACCGCATCATTTTCATCGGCACCCCGATCGATGACTTTGTTGCAAATTCGGTGATCGCCCAGTTGCTCTTCCTCCAGATGCAGGATCCGAAAAAGGACATCCACATCTACATCAACTCGCCGGGCGGATCGGTCACCGCCGGTCTCGCGATGTACGACACCATGCAGTTCCTCACCTGCGATGTGAACACCTACTGCATCGGCATCGCGGCCTCGATGGGTTCGGTGCTTCTCACCGCAGGCACCAAGGGTAAACGCTTCTGCCTGCCGAACTCGCATGTGATGATCCACCAAGTTTCCGGCGGAGCCCAAGGCACCGCTTCCGATGTCGAGCGCACCATCGGCTTCATGTTCAACCTCAAGAAACGCCTCAATGGCATCCTTGCCAAACACACCGGCAAGACGGTCGAGCAGGTCGAACACGATTCGGATCGCGACAATTACATGACCGCAGAGGAATCGGTGGCCTACGGACTTGTCGACAAGGTCCTCGAAAGCCGCAAGCAACTTCCCGATGCCGTCGCCGCTCTGGCCGACAGCAAACCGGCCGCAAGCTGAGCCCCAACCCCACGCACCCCGATGGCCCGCGCCTCCAACCTCACCATGTGCTCATTCTGCGGAAAGAGTCACTCGGAGGTCAAAAAACTCATCGCCGGCCCCGGCGTTTACATCTGCAACGAATGCGTTGGCGTTTGCTCGGACATCCTCGAAAAGGAACTTCGCAGCACGCCGAAGAAAGGCAAAGGCAAGGCCGACAAATCCACCCTCGGCGTCCCCTCGCCGGCATCGATCCTCGAACACCTCAACTCGTTCGTGATTGGCCAGGAGGAAGCAAAAAAAATCCTCTCGGTCGCGGTCTACAACCACTACCAACGCCTCAATCAGGATCAGGCACGCCTCGGCGACGAATTCAAGGATGTGGAAATCGAAAAATCCAATATCCTGCTGCTCGGCCCTACCGGATCCGGCAAAACCCTGCTCGCTCGCACGCTCGCACGCGTGCTCGATGTCCCCTTCTGCATCGTCGATGCCACCACCCTCACCGAGGCCGGTTATGTCGGCGAGGATGTGGAAAACATCATCCTCCGCCTCCTTCAAGCCGCGGACTTCGATGTCGCCCGCGCCGAACGCGGCATCATCTATGTCGACGAAATCGATAAGATCGGCCGCAAAACGGAAAATGTTTCGATCACCCGCGATGTCTCCGGCGAAGGCGTGCAACAAGCACTTCTCAAAATTCTCGAAGGCACGGTCTGCAGCGTCCCGCCCCAAGGCGGCCGCAAGCACCCGCAGCAGGAATACATCCAAGTCAACACCGAGAAGATCCTCTTCATCGTCGGCGGCGCATTCGTCGGCCTCGAGGAAATCATCCGCCGCCGCCTCGGCAGCAACACGCTCGGTTTCCACGCCGGCAAATCCGCCAATCACAAACAAGAGGAGGACGAAAACTCGATCCTCTGCCGCGTCCAACCCGAGGACCTGCTCCACTACGGTCTCATCCCCGAATTCATCGGCCGCCTGCCAGTGATCTCCTCGCTGCGCAAACTCACCGAGGACGAGCTCGTCCAAATTCTCACCGAACCGCGCAACGCCCTCACCAAGCAATACGCAAAGCAACTCGCCATGAATGGCGTGAAGCTCAAGATCACCCCTGATGCCCTCCGCGCCCTCGCCGAAGAAGCCGTGCGCCGCGGCACCGGCGCCCGCGCACTGCGCTCGATCTTCGAGAAAATGATGCTCGATGTAATGTTCGAAATCCCCTCGCGCGGCGACATCGATCTGGTGACGATCAACGAGCAAACCGTCCGCGACGAACGCCCGCCCGTCCTGCGCCGCAAGCGCAGTGACCAAGACGCGGCTTGATCCAGCCTACAATGGTAGGGCGACGTGGCCTCGCGGCGCCAAAACTATCGCCGCAGGCGCCAAAGCTTCGCAAAAATTTACCGCAGAGCCGCAGAGAAAAGAGTTGTTGATAGGGCGAAGAAGCCGCCTCTCCGACTTCGATGTTCATCCCTCCCCCTCTTCTCTGGCCTCTGGCCTCTGGATTCTTGAATCTTGAATCTATAACCCCGGCAACCCTTCACGAATGCGCTCGGAAAAATCCGGCGCCTGATCCGCGGCCTTGGCTTTTTCATTCACACGCGAGATGCGCTTGAGTTCGGCAAAGGGCAGCGATTGATCCAGTTGGCCCCGATCGTAGAGCAACTCGTCGCCGAAGCCGTTCACGATGAGGCGCCAATCGAAAGGCCGGCGATCGGATGCGAGCTTTTGCTTGCGAATGGCCGTGGTGCAGTTGTTGGCGATGGCATTGTACCAGCGCGGATTTTCATGCAACTCGTTGACCGTACGCACATACTCCAAAAAACTTTCGCGCGCGCCCTTCATGCCAAGATGGTAAAGGTAAACATCCTCGCCGCTGCGGTAGTTGGATCGCACGCGAATCACATCGCGCTCATCGGCCACGACATAAAACAACTCGAAGCGCCGATACAATCCGCCCAGCGCCGAATACGATTCGCCCTTTTCCGGCCGCGTCTCGATGCTGAAACAAACGCGTCCGTCATCGCCGAAATCGTACGAAAAAATCGGGTGCGCCATGTACGGTGAGCCCCAGTAGTTGATGAAAATATCGACGCCGCGCAGCTTTCGCAAATCGACCTTTCGCAATTCGTAGCGCGGCGTGAAATCATCCGTCGTGCGGTAATCGAAATTGCGGAGATTGTGGATGGTCGCGATGTCGCCATCGATTTGGATGTGCGGCGTCAATGCCACTTCCGGTTTCCAATCGCGATACTGACGAGGTGGGATCGATGCCCACCAAACGGCGACCAGCACGACTGCCAACGCGATGCCAAGCCTCGCCCGCCAGCGTGGCCGCACGAATACCGCCACCAATATCGCCACCAAGGCGAAAGCACTCGCCGCCCAGGGCCTGAAATCCACCAAGGGGAAATCAAACCACAACGCGCCAAAGGCCCACAAACAGGCAAGCGCAAGCACCACGCCGGCACTCACACGCCCAAGCCAACCACACAATTTGCAAATCACGCATTTCATATTTCAAAAAATGCAAAGCCCGCCAAAGCCTCACGAGGCCTTGACCGCGTCCCACATGCCCGACCACAACGCAAGCGCGTCACCCAGATCGTCGATCGGCTCGCACTTGGCGAAAATTTCCTCGCTCGGGAACAAGACCTCGTTGCCGCGGAATTCCTCGCTCAGCAGCGGATAGGCAGAATGGTTCGGAGCGCGGTACGCGATGTATTCCATGTTTTTTGCCGCCACCCTGGGATCGGTCAGAAAGTCGATGAAGCGATGCGCCAAATCAAGCGCCTGCGAATCCTTGAAGATGCAAAGATCATCGCAGCTGAATGCCGTGCCTTCCTGCGGGATCTTCACCACAACGTCCGCATCATCGCCCGCGACTTGCAGAAGATCGCCTGCATAGCCCTGCACGAGGTGGAACTCGCCCGATGCAATGCCGCTCTTGTACTGCTCGCTGTCGAACTTCGCGATGTTCTTCTTCCAACGGATCACCACATCGCGCGCCTGCGCGAGCTGCGCGGGATCCTTGGTGTTGATCGAAAATCCCAGCGAACGCAGCGCGGCGCCCAGCACCTCGCGCATATCATCGAGCAGCGTGATGCGACCTTTCAAATCACTGCGGTCAAACATCCGGTACGATGCCTCGGCATTGTTCACCTTGCTCGAGAGCCACGCGATGCAGGTCGGCGCCATCATGTAGGGAACCGAATGCTTCATCCCCGGGTCCAGCGCGCGCTGGAGGTAAGCCGCATCGACATGCCTGAGGTTCGACAACTTGGAATGATCGAGCGGCTGCAACATGTTTTCACGCACCAGCGTCTTGACCATGTAGGACGACGGCACCAGCACATCATAGCCGGTTGCTCCCGCGCTGAGCTTGGCGTGCATCGATTCGTTGGAATCGAAGGTATCGATCACCAGACGGCAGCCATGTGTCTTTTCAAATTCAACGGCCAGCTCGGGATCAATGTAGTCCGCCCAAGTGTAAATTTTCAGCTCTGGCACTTTGCTTTTACCGCAGTTGGTGAAAATGCCCGCAACCAGCGCGGTCGACGATGCATGTAAAAAATTACGGCGATTGATGGTCATGACCATCTGCATCAATCATAAATTCCATGCCTTGCCCATCGGAATCTTGGCTGGCTCCAGTTCTGCTTCATCAGGCTTGCGGCAAAAAAGATAGCGGCTAGATTCCGAGCATGAGCCAATCCACCAGGAAAAAACGCCTCAGAACAAGCGGCATGGGCCTTTATCCCAAGCTTGTGATTGGGGCCGTCTGCTCTTGTTTGCTGATGAGCGGGATTTTCTATGGCTGGCTGCGCAACTACCTGCACAGCGACTCCTTTCGCCGTCTGCTTTCGGAAAAAGCCAGCAAAGCGCTCGCCACCGAAGGTGAGTTCGGAACCTTCAACTGGGATGGACTTGCGCTTGAAAGCGCGAGCTTCACAGCCAATGGCCATGGAGCCGTCCGTTCGATGAAAATGGACGGTCTGCGCACGGAGATCGGCCTCGGCTCACTCAAGGAAGGCGCATGGGAAATCATGGGCTCGAGAATTCAAAGACTCGACGCCCTCATCGATCTCAACAAACAACAGAACATCAGTCCAAAATCAGTCGCAAGCACACCTCCCAAACCAAAACAAAGTGGCTGGATTCCCTCTGAGGTGAATTTGGAAGGCGTGGAAATTGCCGATGCCACAATACGGGTGCTTCATGGTGAATCCGAGCTGTCTGCCAGTCGCGTCCAGGCCTACCTGAAGTCGTCAGGAAACAAGGGCTATGTCGCGAATTTCAACGGAGGAAACATTCGGGTCCCTTCAAAAATTTTGCCGGAAGTGGCACTCGATGACGCCCGGCTGAAGTTCCAAAATAATCAAATTTTCTTGCAGCGTCTCGGGCTCAAGGCATGGGACACCGCCAGACTCGATGCAACGGGTGAATTCGATGTCGCCAAGAATCTTCACTCGATGGAAGGCACGATCGCTGGAGTGAAATGCGACCAGCTGCTCAATGGAGATTGGGCCAAACGCCTGATAGGCGAACTCGAAACGGACTTTTCTTACAACAATCATTCGGGCAAACCAACAGCCCGTGGCAAACTCATCCTCCGCAATGGCAATCTCACCGCACTGCCGATCTTCGATGCACTCAATGCCTATGCAAATACCAAACGCTATCGCTCGCTTGCACTCAATGAAGCGCACACCGACTGGCAATGGGAAAACGGCCGCATCACGCTAAACAATCTGGTGCTCGCCAGCGATGGCGCCTTTCGCGCGGAGGGCGATCTTGCGATTGAAGGCGAAAATCTCGATGGAACATTCCGCTTCGGACTGCCACCCGGCATCCTGGCCAAAATCCCCGGAGCATCGACTGATGTTTTCACCACCGAAGAGCGAGGCTTCCGTTGGGCCACCGTTCGGATTCAA
Source organism: uncultured Luteolibacter sp. (assembly GCA_964639755.1). Classification (GTDB taxonomy): domain Bacteria; phylum Verrucomicrobiota; class Verrucomicrobiia; order Verrucomicrobiales; family Akkermansiaceae; genus Luteolibacter. The sequence continues at coordinate 12,598 of CAZXHZ010000069.1, forward strand.
GGAACAACCAAAAATCCCAAGGAAGACCTCAGCAACAGGCTGATTGCGGCCGCTGGTCTCGCAATCATTTCAAAAATTCCTGAAGTCATTTCCGATTCGCGCGAAAAAGCTGCCGAAGCCACCGGCTCCGCAATCAATGATGCAAAGCCGCTCGAAAAGGGCGCTGAAATCATTCTGGAAAAAAGCAAAACCGCCCGCGACATTCTCAACGGCCTGCTAGAAGGCCGTTGATCAGACGATCGCCTGCAGTGGCGCTTGGCGTGGCAAATCACGAAAGACGCAAAAAATCGCGTACTCTCGTTGAATAAATTTCTGTTGGATCAGTTAAAAAAGGCAGTTGGCCCACAAGCCAAACAAGGCAGGGGATGATATCCCGCGGCCGATCATAAAAGCGCCTTTGTCCCGTGATTCTAACAAAAAGACCGACTCAGAAAAAACTCCAATCCGCCTTTTCCTTGGCGGAACTGGCGACTGTCATCGCCGTATTGGTCATTCTCATGGGCAGTGGCGCGCACTTGCTGGGCAATACCGGAACTCACGCTCGCAAATGCGGCACCGACATGATCGTCAACATGATCGGAAACGCGCGTGATACTGCTATCGCCACAAGAAGGAATGTTGTTCTCGCAATCGCCGAGCCCGATGACCTTGAGAACACCGACGAACGCTGTCGTCTCGGAATTTTCAAGGTCGACACATGGCCGGAGCCCTTCAACGGGGAAATAATCAAAGCCGTTCAAAAGGGGCGCTGGCATCCGCTTGAACCAGGCCTCGCAATCAAGGGCGGTAACATCGATGGCCTCGACAACCCGCTCGACGCACCTGAGATCACACTCCAATACGGCAGCGAATCCAGACCACGCAGCGCAAAAGTCCACGCCATCACCTTCAACTCGCGCGGCAAAATCATTCTTCCCGCAAGCGTGAATCCCGTGCTCATGCGGATCGCCGATGGCAACTACCGCAACGGCAAGGCCATGCTTCGTAAACAGGGAGAAAAAGGCGTGGTCGCCGAAAACAAAATCAAGGTCGGCCGCGTTTCGTCACGACCCTATCTCATCAATGAATGAAAATTCCACCCGCAAAAATTTTCCGCCACTCAGGCTCAACACTCGTCGAGTCGAGCATCGCCATGAGCGTGCTCGCGCTTGCGGTGCCACTCGTCTTTGGAAGCATGGCAGAGGCAGGGAAAAGCGGCGCATCCGCGGAAGCGGAAACTCGCAGCGCATGGATCATTCCCGCATGCCTTCAGGAAATCGAAGACTCTAGAGCCGGCAAACCGCAGTATTTCTCCGTCACTGAAACCGGGCAAACCTTGCCGCCGCAAAACGAAATCTGGGCACTGGCATTTTCCAACGAGGGATCAACCGTCAATAAAATCACCATCGCTCAATACAATGGCGGAATCAAAAACCTCGACGGCAAATCGATCAGTCATTTGGCAAAAATCAGCGCCACCAAGTCGGAGGCAAATAATGGCATGCTGGATCTTTGCATCACGCTTGAATACCCGTCCACCGCCCCGGCCGGCCAACGCAAGACGCTGGATTTCCATTCGCACATCCCATGAATCAGCAAGCTCTGTCATGCCGTGGTTTCTCACTTGTGGAGCTTGCTTGCTCGATGAGCATCGGATCGATGGTCCTTTTGCTGGCGGCATCGATGCTCGGAAGCTCAGGCGATGGGCACCAAAAAATCAGCAGCAACATTGCCAACACACGCGAAGCACGAGCGATCATCGGCCAGCTGAACTCGGATCTCGCAACGGCGAAATTCCATCCATCACAAATCATCGAAACCCCGTCATCCGAGCGACCTTCACACCGTCTTGGTTTTCTCTGCCTCCAAGCCCCTCAGGTCCAATCCGAGCAAGGGCACATCGGCGATCTCTGTGCGGTGAACTATTATCTGGCCGACCTCCAGCTCGGCGACCGAACGGTGCGCTGTCTCATGCGGGGCATGCGCGAAAGTGCCGATACCTACGCCGCTCTCAAAACTCAATCAACCGAATCACTGTTTGAAAAACAACCGGAACGAGATGAACCCATCGGCTTTGGCATCGTTGCGTTTGAAATAAAACCGAAGATCCGTGACGCCGCAGGCCAATGGATTGATTGGAGCTCCAACGCGACCCACACAAGCACCGCACCTGAGGTGCTCGCACTGCGCCTCGTGATTGCAAGCCAAAGTCTCTGCGCAAAACTCAAATCCAGCGATGACTGGGCCGGCACGGGTACTAACAGCAAATTTCTCGGCAATCCGGCAGATGCGGCGAAGCACCCGAATCTGGAGGTTTACGAAATTTTCATCCGCTTCGGCAATCATGAATCTCCGTGAAAAAACCACAGCCCGCGTGCATGCTTCAGGTTTCACGCTGGCTGCCGTGCTGGTGGTGGTGGCCGCATTGCTGATCGCCGCAATCGGCAGTCTCGCAGTGAGCGGCATCGAACGCGGCACCTCGCGTGCATCAGTCGACCGTCAACGCGCAGAGCTCGCCGCGCGCGCAGGCCTTGAGGATCTGCGCGGCATCTTTGGCAAAGAGGCAAGCAACGACGATTTCCTCATCTTGCAATCCAGCCTCACTGATCCGATCGACACCACTCGTTATCCCGCACCACACCTCTTCATCGCACGCGGCAAATCCACACCAAGCGGACCCAGCTTTCGTTACATCCCGCTCTTCAGCACCAACAGCATGCCGGAAGAAACATCTCTCTCCGCGCCAGCGATCGAATCCCTCATCACTTCCAATGAAAACCAACGCATCGATTTCACCACCCTGCCCTACCTCGACAAGGTCCGCACCGCATGGCTCTACCTCAAGGATGATAAAAACCGGCCGATCGCACGCTACACCTATTGGGTTGAGGACCTTCAGGGGAAAATCGACGCAAGCACCGCCGGCAACAATCACGGCCCCGAGCAATCGCATCAACGCGCCGCATGGCCGTTTCCCGCACCCGGCCTCAACCCTCAAGCGCTCTCGAATGATCGGCCACCGCTCAATCAAATCGCACTTTATGCCATCGATCCGAACTCGACAGAAGACACACAAGGCAAGATCGCAAAATCGATTCTTAAAAACCGCACCATACTCCTCACGCCCGATTCCTGCCTTGCCGCCGCCGATATCCCCACACCGATTCAACGCGGTGCCGATGGTCATCAAATTGACACCGCCGCGCGCGCGGTCGAAGAAAACCTAAGCGCCGAAGTCCTATCCTACGAAGAACAACCGATCATTCCCTATGCCGAAGGCATCGATGCATCCGCCGCCGGAACACCAAAACTCAATCTCAACAAATTGCTCGCCAAGGATGGCAACACGGCTATCGACGAAATGGCCGAGCACATCAAAAAATCACTGCCCGAATTCGATCAACGCAAGGGCGGATTTTCCGACGATTACCTGCGAACCCTCGCCGCCAACGCCATTGACTACGCCGATGCCGACAGCGATCCAGCGGTTTCCACCAACCGCTACCGCGGACTCGATGCCTGCCCGCTCGTCAGCGAATTCCTGATGCGATTTCGCTGGGAAAATGTCTTAACGGAAAATGGACGAAAGTATTTGATCCTCACGGCTTCGACTTATGTCGAACTTTGGAATATGAGCGATCAAGAGGTCAGCGGCAACGCGGAGGTTTCTTTCGAAACCGCTTACAAGTTTCCGCTCGGGGCCAATCCGGAAGTCTCGTTGGCCGACCATAGCAATGCCACACCTTCTCTCGCGCAGAGCGAAGGTCGCCGCTGGTTTCCGCCGATCGCAGTCACTCTCAAGCCCAACGAATACCGCGTGATCACCTGCGGCACGGTCGCTTACAAAATCGACGCAGGCCCCTCATCTTTTTTCATTCCCAGCCCCTTGGTGCTCGAAGGAGAAACCTTCGGAACATCGGGCACCGGATACCGACTCAAGTGGAATGGAAAAATTGTCGATCAATCCCGTGGCGGCATTCATCGCAACAATTGCAGCCTGAACTATCCCAAGAATACCTTGAGCCAGCCAAGTCAACGCACGAGAGCCACCATTCCATCGCACTCACACACACGCGGCGGATCCTACCGCAACAACATGGGCGACCCGAGGATGTCGTTCTACAACCAAGCCCCTCAGGACGCCAACACCTACCCGGACAACTACAGCCCGAATCGGCGCAATGTACGCTGGGGTACGATTTACGGCAATGATGGCATGGAAAAAACCAAAACTTACGGCCGTGTGATGCCTTCGGAATGGCCCGATGGCGGGCACAATTCGAGCTACGAATCCAACAGCTTTTACACCACCGACGAACGCATCAATCCGGATGATCCGCGCTTTTTCCCCAACGATGCGTCGGCACTTCGCAATCCAAAGGCCGCGGAATCACCGATGCGAATTTCAAACCTCGGAAGGTTTCACAGCGTGACGGAACTCGGCCGCATTTATGATCCGATCATGTGGAAAACCTCGTTGCCCATAGCGGCAAACTTGCCGTGGGGCGATGTGGAAAATGCCAGCGAATCAAGCGGCGACTATGGCGGCGGCAACACTCTTCGCATCGGCCGCACCGAACACCCGCGCTTCGCTGCCAAGCCCAGCATGGATGCCCATCGCCTGCTCGACCTTTTCCATGTCGGCATTTCCACTTCCGACGATGCAAGCAAACGCGAAGGACCCACCACGCTCATCGCCGGACATGTGAACCTCAACACTGCCACGCGCGATGTTTTGCGCGCACTTGCAACCGGTGCCATGACCATGGATCCAAAAATCTCGGCGCGAACCTCGGAAACCCACAGCATTCCCAACCTGATGGCGCCACCAGTGAGCCCGCTGAAACTCACGCCCCAGGAAATCAACAACCAAGCAAACCAAATTGCCGATGCGATTCTGCTCGCGAGAAAGAAAAAACCTTTCGCATCACCGTCCGAGATTGCCAACGCACGCGGCACCGATGGCAAGCCGGTGTTCGGCAACAAAGAGCTCCTGCCAAATGGCAACAAAGTTCACCTTAGCGACTCGGCTTCCGAGGAATGCTTCGCGCGTGTTTACGAGTCCACTACCACTCGCTCGCGCAACTTCCGCATCTGGGTCGTCGCTCAAGCGATCAGCCCAAGCAAGGCCATCACCGACGCACCCGAAATTCTCGCAGAGGTTCGCCGCAGTTTCACCGTCTTCGCCGACCCCGGCCCGCGCAATGCCAACGGATCAATCAACCCGCAAAAATCAAAACTCAAAATTCTCCATGAAAACGATTTCTAAAATCTTTGCCGCCACACTTTGCATGCTTGCCGGACTATCGTCCGCAAGCGGTAAAGAAGTCTCACCCGAGATCGGCTTTCTTCGCATCATCAACGCGATCGCCCCGGGTAACGGCGCGACCCGCGTTCTCATCGATGGTAAGGATCTCTTCCCAAAGGGTTATCAACTCGGCCAACGCAGCGGCGGCATCGGCCTCGCGACCGGGCCCCACACGATTACGCTCCAAAAAAATGGCGTGGAAAGCGGCACGACAAAAATCGATCTCAAATCGGGCGAAACCCTCAGCCTCATCGGCTTTGCGGAAAAAATTTCAGCGACCGATGACCATACACCACAGCGCTGGACGACCAAAATCCTACGGTTGAAACAAAGCGATCCCGAATCCGGGTACCGCATGACGCTGCTGTCGGTTTGCGATCTCGACGAGGTGAAAGTCGAAGCCAACATCCCCGGAAAAAATGAAATCCCAATGGCATGTGTGAAGCGGCTTGCCACCGCCGCCATAAACCTGGGCGGCACTCGCAACGAGGCGATGGTGAGGGTTAGCGGCGAAATCATCACCACCGTTTCCCCCGACGAACCCGGCAACCATGTGGTCGTGCTCTACCAGGATACCGACGGCCAAATCCGCGCACTCACATTCTTTGACCCGAAGTTTGTGATCGCGGGGTGAGCCACAAACGGCGGAATTTGTTTGGTGTTTTCAATCCTATACATTAGGGATGATTCATAACGGCCACAATGCAAAACACCTACAAGCTGCTTACTCTTTCGCTCATCGCGCTCGCTCTTCCGTCGTGCTCGATGAACCCGCTCTTCTATGGCTACCGCTCCGCACCGGGCGTGCCAAAACGCGAAGCACCAAATCCCAATCCAAGCCTCATTGAAACCTCGATGCCCTCCCATAACGCGGTGGTCGACAATTACAGCCGCCGAGGCTTCCGCGTCATCGGTTATGGCGACACCACCGCACGCTACAACATCGATGCCCAAAATGCCCGACTTATCGCGATCGAAAAAGATGCCGATGTCGCGATTTACTCCAGCGTCTATGGCGGCGTCCAAACCGAACGCATCGCTGTGCCGATCGCCGGACATTCGTACAACGATTATTCGAGTTATTCGAACAGCAACAACGATTACAGCCGCTCACATAACAGCTCGCAGTCGACGGTCTACGAATACCAAAACCGCGACTACGAAGTATGGCATCACAAGACGACCCTGCTGCGCAGCAACTGAAGCGCCACCAATCAACGCGATTTTCACTGGGACGAACCCAACAATCCGCCCTAGCGTGAGAGCGGAAATCACGGCATTGATACCTTTCGCACGAACATGAACGAATCACCGCTCAACGCCGCGCATTGGATCCGCCGCGCAGGACTCATCGCCGGTCCGCTGCTCGCGCTTGTTTGTTACTGGCTGATGCCCGATCGCTACGCAGCCGATGTGGGAAACATGATCGAGTTCACCCATCAGGGCCGCGCAACACTGGCGATGATGCTCTGGATGGCGGCGTGGTGGATGACCGAGGCCGTCGATGTTGAAGTCACCGCGCTGTTGCCGATCGCCTTGTTTCCATTATTTGGCATCTGCTCGATCGCCGATGCAACCAAACCCTACGCCTCGGATGTGATCTATCTTTTCATGGGCGGCTTCGTGCTTGGACTTGCCATCCAACGCTGGGGCCTCGACCGCCGATTGGCATTTTTCACGCTGCGCCTCACCGGCGCAAAACCATTGGCTATGAGCGCAGGGCTGATGGCTGCCACAACCTTCCTCAGCATGTGGATCTCCAACACGGCCTGCGCTGCAATCATGGTGCCGATTGCGATCAGCGTCATCAACCTCGTGCTACACACCCGCAACGGCAGCGAGCTCGGCGAAAATGGCGACATGACGGCGTTCAACCAGACCGAGCGAAATTACGCCACCGGTCTGCTTCTCGGCATCGCCTACGCCGCGTCGATCGGCGGCATCGCCACCCTCATCGGCTCGGCACCCAATGGCATCGCCGCGCGCTTCATCGAGCAAACCTACCAGCATGAAGTCACCTTCGTGAAATGGCTGATGATTGGACTGCCCTTCACCATCATCTTTTTGCCAATCGCATGGTGGCTCATCACCCTCGTGATCTTTCCTGCACGACTCGAAGAGATTCCCGGCGGACGCAAGATGCTCGCGGAGGAATACCAAAAACTCGGACCGCTTTCACGCGGCGAAAAGGTGACCCTCGCGGTCTTTGCGTGCACCGCCATGCTGTGGATCTTTGGCGGCCTGCTGCGCGAAATTTCTTTCGCTGGAGTGCACCCGCTCAAAGGCCTCACCGACAGCGGCGTGGCCGTGCTCGCAGCGATCGCGCTTTTCATGCTGCCCACAGACCGCAATGGCAACCGCGCGATGGACTGGCAAACCGCCGCCAATTTGCCATGGGGCGTGCTGATTCTCTTTGGCGGCGGACTCAGCCTCGCCTCCGCCGTCGAGGCCAATGGCGTTTCAGAATTTATCGGCCATTCGACACGCGGGCTCGGACTATTGCCACCATTACTCATGCTCGCTGCAGTGGTGACACTCACGGTCTTTCTCTCGGAGTTCACCTCCAACACCGCGCAAGTCGCGACCATGACTCCCGTCCTCGCCGCCATGGCACCCGCCCTCGGCATGAA
>CAZXHZ010000070.1:0-16903 GCA_964639755.1 uncultured Luteolibacter sp.
TTTCCAAGAGCGCGACTTTGTGCATGTCCACACGCCGATCATCACCGCCAGCGATTGCGAAGGGGCAGGCGAAATGTTTCGCGTCACCACGCTGCCCGACGAAAAAATCTCGCGCGATGCCGAGGACTTTTTCGGCAAGCGTGCGTTTCTCACCGTGAGCGGTCAGCTCGAGGGCGAGACTTTTGCCTGCGCGCTGTCGAACATCTATACCTTTGGGCCGACCTTTCGCGCGGAGAATTCCAACACCTCTCGTCACGCGGCGGAGTTCTGGATGATCGAACCCGAGATGGCCTTCTGCGACCTCGCCGGCGACATGGATCTCGCCGAGGCCTTGGTGAAATTTCTCGTCCGCGAAATGCTCGAGCACCATGAGGGCGATTTGGCGATCTTTGAAAAGTTCGTTGACAAGGGCCTGCGCGAAAGGCTCGAGTTTGTCGCCTCGCGGCCCTTCGAGCGCATTTCCTACACCGATGCCGTTGCGCTGCTGCAACAAAGCGGCGAGACCTTCCAATACCCGGTCGAGTACGGACTCAACCTCCAATCCGAACACGAACACTGGCTCTCGGAAAACCACTTCAAAAAGCCGGTCACCGTCTTCAACTACCCGAAGGAAATCAAACCCTTCTACATGCGCATCAACGACGATGACAAAACCGTCGCCGCGATGGATTTGCTCGTGCCCGGCATCGGCGAAATCATTGGCGGAAGTCAGCGTGAAGAACGGCTCGATGTGTTGACGGAAAATTTCACGCGCCACGGCATCGATCCCGAGGCCTACGCGTGGTATGCCGATCTTCGAAAATTCGGCAGTGTGCCGCACGCCGGCTTCGGCCTCGGCTTCGAGCGTCTGCTGATGTTCGTCACCGGCATGGCCAACATCCGCGATGTCATTCCCTTCGCCCGCACTCCCGGGCATTGTGAGTTTTAGGGGGGAAGGTCAACGGTCAATAGTCATAGGTCATTGGGGAAGAGAATGAAGAAGCGGCTTCTTCTTGCGCTTCATCTTCTCTTGAAACTGAAGACTTGAACCTTGAAACTTCTTCTCCAAATGACACTTGATGGATGGCTGCTTGCCCGCTAATTCCAGTGCCACATGGATACGATGCACCCCTATGAGCGCCTTTCCCTCTTCACCGTGGGGTTGATCCTTGGCTGTGCTTTGATTGCGGTGCATGTGTTCATGCTTGCCCGCCCGCAGCTGGCGCAAAGTTTTCTGAAAAGCTTTCCGCGCAACGCGCTGCTCGGTCAGGTCCTCCTTGGTCTTGGGCTTGCGTGGTTTTGGTTGCTCGTCGCGCCGGCAAGCATGGGGTCTCTCGGTGCTCTGGCGATCGACCTTGGCGAATTCAACAACGCCAAGCCCTTGCTGCGCATTCTCATTCCAATTACCATGGTTCTAGTAGTAATGAGCGTTCGCGATTTTCTCGCCGTCCGCGCACTCGGTGTGCTCGGGCTGCTGGCTGCGGCGCCCTTGCTTGAATCGGCCTTTCTCAAGAACCCAGCCACACGCCTGCTGGTGCCGATCTACGCCTACGGCTTGCTCACCGCCTCACTGTTCTGGGTCGGCATGCCCTACCTGTTTCGCGATGCGGTCGACTGGGTCACCGCCGAAAGCAAACGCTGGAACGCGCTTGTCTTGGGTGGCCTTGCCTACGGCGTGGCACTTGTCATTTGCGCCCTCGCCTTTTGGCGGGGCTACTGAGCGGATCGATGCTCCTTTGAGCGAAATCGATCAATAAACCGGAGCGCCCGAAGTGTCTTCAGAGCTTCCACCGCTGCCTTTGGTGGCTGCTTTTTCCATGCCCTCGCCGGCGATCCGCATGTCGCGGCCGAGGCCAATGAAGGTGTTGCAGGAGGTGAAAAGGATAGAGCTGGCAACAAGGGTGATCAGAAGGGTGACTTTCATCGGTCTTTTTCTTAACGCAAAATCCTTGGCCCGCAAGTGGATATTGGATTTTCGGGGTGTGTTTGCCGTTCACGGGCGCTCACACCGTGCGGTGTCCGCCGCGTTGACATCGGCCCGCTTCCTGTCCAATCTCCCGGCGTGGATACGATGAAACTTCTTCTTGGCGCCACGGTCGCGCTTTTGCTCGGTGCCTTGGCGGTGTCGTGGCAAGGCATGAACCGCGGAGTCAAGAATGCCCCGCCCGATGAGATCGAGCGTCTCAAAAAGCAGGTGATCGAGTTGCGCGAGGAGCAGGATAAATTGCAACTCGAGCGACAGCTTCAACAACTCAAGGCAAGCGCGCCACTTGTTGTTACGCCCGAAGCGAACGCCGCGCAACTCGAGGCGATGAAGGCTGATGTGGAGAATAACAAGGCCAAGCTTGCCGCCATCGAAGCCGAAAAATCCGCACGCGAGGCCAAGCTTGCCCAGGACGAAGAAGGTTTGCTCAGCCAGCGTGATTTGGAGAAAGGTGACAACGAGTTGCGCCGCGCGCGCCTCATCAGTCAGGCACTGCTGATCGCACGGGTCAGGGAATTTGTCGCCGAAAGCGACTTTATCACTTTCGATGCCTTGATGCCGGAGCAGATCCAGCCCGACACGGTGCTCGCACTGCGCCGCAAGACCGGGATTCTTGGCCAATTCAAAGTCTCGGAGATCACTCCCGAAGGCGGCATTGCCAATCCGCTTCCAGGCTTCGGCCGCATCGAACCCAAGCCCGGCGATGAGTTGATTCTTCCGCCGCCTTGATGCACCGGCCTCCGGGCCGCACCTTTCATTTTTCCATTTCATTCATGTCCACCACCGTTGGTCTCATTTCCCTTGGCTGCGCCAAAAACCTGATCGATTCCGAAGTCATGATCGGCCACCTCGCCGAGGCGGGCATGGCGCTCACGCCGGACCCGGAATTGGCCGATGTCCTGATCGTCAACACCTGCTCGTTCATCGACATGGCCAAGCAGGAGTCGATCGACGCCGTCTTTGGCGCGGTCAATGCCCGCAAGGACGATCCCGATCGCGAGCGCCAAAAGATCATCGTCGCCGGCTGTCTTTCGCAGCGCTTCGCCACCGAGCTTCCCGGCATCATGCCCGAGGTCGATGCTTTCATCGGTCTTGATCAAATCACCAAGGTTGCGCCGATCATCGAGAACCTGCTCGGCAAGCAGAACTCCAATGAGGTCGAAAAAACCGAAGGTCCTGCCGCCACCGACGATCCGCGCGACTTCGTGACGCTCAAGCCGAAGTATGTACCGGACTACACCACGCCGCGCTTCCGCCTGACGCCCGACCATTATGCGTATGTGAAAATCGCCGAGGGCTGCAATCACACCTGCACCTTTTGCATCATCCCGCAGATCCGCGGCCGCCACCGTTCGCGCACTCAGGAATCGGTCGTTAAGGAAGTCGAAGCGCTGGTGAAATCCGGCGTCAAAGAGATCAACCTCATCTCGCAGGACACCACCTATTTCGGCATGGACCAATGGGAAGGCGAGCGGCCGAAGCCAAGCTCTCCGGTGGATTCGAGCAAGGGCAACTCGCTCTGCACCTTGCTGCGTGAGATCAACCGCATCGAAGGCGACTTCTGGGTGCGGTTGCTTTACACTCACCCGGCGCATTGGTCGGACGAGCTGATCCAAACCATCGCCGAATGCGACAAGGTGGCGAAGTATGTCGACATCCCGCTGCAGCACATTTCCGACCGCATGCTCACTGCGATGAAGCGCGTGACGAGTGGCGATTACATCCGCGACCTGCTGCGCCGCATGCGCGCGGGCATCCCGGGCCTCGGCATTCGTACTACGTTCATCGTAGGTTTTCCCGGCGAGACGGAGGAGGACTTCAACGAGTTGCTTGAGTTCATCCGCGAGTTCCGATTCGAGCGCGCCGGCGTGTTCCAATACTCGAAGGAAGAAGGGACGCGCGCTTACAAAATGGAGGGGCATCTGCACCATGCGACACGCAAAAGCCGCTGGTCGCGCGCGATGGCCGAACTTCAGCGCATTGCGAGCGAAACCAATCAGGCGCAGGTCGGCAAAAAAGTCCGCGTGCTCGTCGAGCAATCCGGTGTCGGCCGCACCCAGTGGGACGCGCCGGAGATTGACGGTTCGGTGATGGTTGAGGAGTCGATTCCGGTCGGCACTTTCGCCGAAGTGACCATCGGCGACTGGCGCGGCTATGATCTGGTTGCTGCGCGATGAGTCGCTCGACGGAAAAATTTCACCGACTCTCTTGATGTCGCTGCGCACGAAGGACTTCGATTACCACCTGCCCGAGGAGCTCATTGCCGCGCGGCCGCTTGCTGATCGCGCCGCGTCGCGGATGCTTGTGATCCATCGTGACAGTGGACGCCTCGAGCATCGCATGTTTCGCGACTTCTCCGAGTACCTGCGGCCCGACGATTTATTGGTGCTCAACAACACGCGGGTGATTCCGGCGCGCGTGTTTTCCGATGATGGCGGCATCGAGTTGCTCTGTCTCGACCGTTTGTCCGAGGTCGAGTGGCGTTGCCTCGTGCGGCCCGGCAAGCGCATGAAGCTTGGCCGCGAAATTGTAGCCGGCGGCATCCGCGGCGTGGTGACGGAGGTTTTTGAAAATGGCGACCGCCTGATCCGCTGGGACTCACCGCTCGATCTCGACAAGCACGGCCAACTCGCGCTGCCGCACTACATGGGTCGCGTCGAGGACGAGGCCGACCGCGAGCGCTACCAGACGGTCTATGCGAAGGAGGAAGGCGCCATCGCCGCGCCGACTGCCGGACTTCATTTCACCAACGAAATGCTCGATCGCATTCCGCACGCCTTTCTCACCCTGCATGTCGGCGTCGGCACCTTTCGCCCGGTGAGCGCCGAAGTGGTGACCGACCATGTCATGCACTCGGAGAAATTCATCGTCACCGAGGAAACCGCCAAGCGTGTGAATGCCGCGGGCCGCGTGCTTGCGGTGGGCACGACGGTCACCCGCGTGCTTGAGGCGATCGGAAAAAAAAATCCGCCCTTCGGCAAGCGCATTACGGAAACACACCACGCCGGCGAAACTGACATTTTCATTCATCCGCCTCACGAATTTCATGCGATCGATGGATTGCTCACCAATTTCCACCTGCCGCAGAGCACTTTGCTGATGCTGGTGAGCGCGCTCGCCGGGCGTGAGTTGACGCTCGAGGCTTATCGGGAAGCCGTAGCGCAACGCTATCGTTTTTTCAGCTACGGCGATTGCATGTTGATCGTTTGAATGTGATTTTCCGATGGCAGCGCGGCAGAGGTTTTTGATTTGCTCAAAGCTTTCTTGACAGCTAGGCTTGCGCGAGACTTCTTCTCACGTCACCCGAACATGATGATACAGTTCGCCAAACCCTCCGAACGCCTCATTGGCGCGATGATTTTCGCAGGTCTCACGGCCTCGTCCTTGGCTCAGACCGCTCCGACATCGGCACCCGCCGCGCCGGCTCAAATTACCTCGCCCGCGGCAATCAAGCGTCTTTTCACCGAAGTTGATGCGGCTTTCGAAGCCAAGAATTACGCGGACGCGATTTTAAAAATCCAAGAACTCTTGAAAGCTCTCGCCAGTTATGGCGATGCGCCATTTGAGACGCTCTATTTCAACATCGGGCTTGCCAACTTGCTTTCCAACAAAGCAGCGGATGCGGAGGCCGGTTTTCTTGAGTGTCTCAAACGCTACCCCAAGGGTGAGTATGCCGCCCGTTGCTATCTCGGGGCGGGTCGCGCCTGCATCATGCAGGAAACGCCGGAGAAAAAGACTCAGGCGGTTGAATATCTGAAAAACGCCGCGGCAGATCCGAAACTTCGGACCGAAGCGGGCCTTTGGTTGGGCCAAGTTTATACGGATCTCGGCCAGAAAGATGAGGCGCTCAAGGTGTTTCGGAGCCTGATGGGGTCTGATGTCAAAACCCCTGAGCAAACAACTGCAGCCGTCAAAGCCGCCGGCATTCTTGCGGACGGTGGAAAAGTTGGCGACTTGACCGCTTATCTTGACCGCCTTTCCAGCCAGGCCGGCGTGCGCGATGCGATTGCGTGGTATGTGAGTCAGATTTTGGTTCGTGGCGACGAGCTGGTTGCCAACCAATCATACGAAATGGCGCTTGCCGTTTATCGGGCAGTCCCGCCGCGCAGCCAGATTTTGGAAGTGCAGACGAGTTCACTCGAGTCGATGAAGAAAGATCTTCAGATTCTTGAGAAGCGTGTCGAGGCCGACAAAGCCAAGCCGGACAACCAGCCCAACAGGGCGGCCATGAAGGCGGTTGAATTGGTCAATTCGCTCAAGCCAGCGATTGGGATTGCCGAGGAGGCGCTCAAGGCCGTGCAAGACAAGGCTGATTTGGATGCGGCGCTTCTCATGCGTCGCGGCCGCTGCCTTTTTTATCTCGAGCGTTTTGAGGAGGCCTTGATTTGCTTCCGCGCCTTGCGCACCAAATATGAGTCGGCAACCGACGCAAAGGCGGCCGCGTTTGCGGAGATCGTGATCCTCAACAAGCTCAAAGACACGAAGGGGATCAAGGAGAGGTGCGAGGCATACATGCAAAAATATCCCGATGCCGAGAACATGGAGCAGGTCGCCACCTTGGCAGGGGAGATTCTTGTGCAGAGTGGAAACTGGAAAGATGTCGGCGCTTTCTACAACGGACTCGAAACAAAATTCCCGCAATCGGAGAACATGGATCGCTTCGTGTTTTTCCAGGCAGTCGCGTTTTTCCAAGACGGCGATTTCAGCCAGTCGGCTCCGCTTTTTGCCAGGTTGCTAAAGAATCATCCCAACAGCCCCTTGGTGGGAAACGCCCTCTATTACGTGGCGATGTCCAATTTCCTCAACAACAAGTACAAGGAAAGTCTCGCCTCCTGTAACGAATATCTCTCGAAGTTTCCTGACGGCATGTTTGCAGGCGACATGCGCTACCGCCTGTCCTTCATCGACTTCAACGACAAGGAGGAAGACCAGTCCGACAAGATCATCCGCGACTTGACCGGCTTTCTGTCGAGCCATCCCGCTGACTCATCAAATGGATCGATACTTTGCCTTCTTGGCGATACTTACAAAAAGAAGGGCAAAGATGACGAGGCATTCGAAGCATACAAAAAAGCGGCTTGGACGGATAGCCCGGACGATGTGATCCAATACAGTCTTGATTCCGCAACGACCATACTTCAGGGCAAAAAGGATTGGGCTGGGATTGCGGATTTGCACGGCCAGTTTCTGAAGTACAAGCCCGATGGTGCGCTTTCCCTTATTTCCGCTTCGTGGGTTGCCAAAATGAAGGCTCGCGAAGGCAAGGGGCTTGAGGCGGCCGAAATGCTGGGATCCGCGCTCAAAACCCGCATTGGCGACCCATCGAGCGAGCAGGTCGAGTTCTTGATCGATGAGTTGGTCAAGACCTTGGTTCCTCGCAAGAAACCGGCGGAGATCGATGTCGAAGCGCTCGACAAACAGCTCACCGACATTCTGGGCAATGTTGTCGCCGGTCTGGAAAATCCGACCACCGCTGCTCGGATTTACTACGCCAGGGCGCGACTTGCGCAACTTGTGCGCCGTGCCGATCGCTCCGACCTTTACCTCAAGGGCATCGCCACCGGCAACGCCAAGACTCCCTCGGCACTTAGCCCCGCGCTGCTCTCGGTATCGGGCGACATCCTGCTGAAGAACGGCGATCTCGAAGGCGCCGAGGCGATGTATCAACGGCTCATTGAACGCTACAGCAAATCATCGTTTTCCGATGCCGGTCCGGTGGGCATGGGATATGTGGCCTTGGCCCGTAAGAATCCCACCGATGCTTTGAGGATTTTTGAAGACGCCTTGCAAAACAACCCTGGCATGTCGCGCTTCAAAGAAGCCACGCTTGGAAAACTCCAAGCCTTGGTCGACCTCGAAAGATATGACACCGCGACCACCCTCGCGTTGGAAATTGTCGGCGATAAGATGTTCCGCGGCCAGTCGGTGGCCGATGCTTACATGCTGCTTGCCAAGGCATACCGCAAACAGGCGGCCAAGAATCCGGGCACCGAAGGAACCGAACTTCTCAAGAAGGCTCACGGCACCTACCAGCGTGTCTATGTCGCTTATCAAGGTTTCCCTGAAGTCTGCGCCGACGCGTACTGGCAGGCTTACGAGACTGCCAAGGAGCTCGGCGAGGAAACGCTTGCCGCCGATACGCTCAAGGCACTGAAGGAGCACCCCAAGCTCAAGAACACCAAGGCCTCCAAAATGGCCGCAGAAATGAACTAACCCGATACGTTCATGTCACCATCCACCTCAATCGCCCATATCATTCCGACGGCGTTGGCCCTGTCGGTCGCGCCACTTTTCGCAGCTCCGGCCGAATTGGTTTTCAAAAACGACAGCTCGATACCCGTCACGGCCGTTCAGATCGTGCAGGACAAGATCGTTATCAAGACAGCTGTCGAAGGTTTTACCGCAGGCCAGTCTTTTCCGCTGCAGTCGGCTGACCATATTTATGGCGAGCGCCCGGCGGAGATGAACCGTGGGATTGCACTTTTGCTCTTAGACAAGCCCAGGGAGGCGATTGCGCAACTCGAGCCCGTGGTAGCGGCTCATCGCGTTTCGGCCACCATTCCCGGCAACTTTTGGATCGAGTCCGCCCGCGCATTGCTCATGGCCTACGCATTGAATGGTGATTCCGCTCGTAGCACTCAACTCGGAAAGGAAATCTCCGATGCGACGCCGGCTCCCGGCACGGATCCTTTTGCGTTGCTCGGCAAGGCCTTGTTGATGCCGACGAGCGCCAAATTTGAAGAACGCGAACTTGCGCTCAAGGATCTGACCACTGGAGATTTTCCAGCTGAGGTGGCTGCCTATGCGTCGTTTTTCCGCGGCAAGCTGTTCAAGGCGGAAAAGAAAAACTCCGAGGCTCTTGAAGCCTTGCTTTCGGTGCCCGGCCTGTATCCCACCGGCGGTCTTACTCTCAACGCTGCAGCCGAAATCCTCGCAGCCGACATTCTCGGTCTGCTTGATCGCCGACCCGAAGCCACTGCATTGGTCAAATCCGCTTCTTTGGTTGCAAACGATACGATTTTGTCCGAAGAGATCAACAAGCGCCTTGAATCCCTGAAATAACCACCCAAAATCCATACAACATTCTCCTTAATACGACTGCCATGAAATTCATCATCCGCCAATCCGCTGTTGCGACCCTGCTCCTTTTTCCGATGAACGTCTTTGCTGCCGCAGCCAAGCCGGGCGTTACGGAAAAAACCTTCCTCGACACTTATCACGAAGGTGGCTGGGTCATGCATTTCCTTCTCGTGTTCTCGATCGCAATGGTTTGGTTGGTCATCGACATCTGGCTTCGCACCACCAACAAAAAAATGACCCCGGCCGAGGATGTCACGATGGTGCAAGAACTTTTCCGTGCCGGTGACTATGTCGGCGCCTACCAAGCGATGAAGGCGAGCTTCAGTCCATTTGCCGAAGTGATGCGGGCTGGCCTTGGCTCCATCGGTCATGGCAAGGAAGCTACCGAAGAAGCGGTTTACTCCACGGTGGAAAAAATCAATTCGATGCTGCAAACCCGGATCAACTATCTCTCGGTTATCGGTGTCTGCGCCCCGATGGTCGGCCTGCTCGGAACCGTAGGCGGCATGAAGGGAGCCTTCGGCAGCCTGGGCACCAGCGGCCTTTCCGGCGGCGTCGGTGAGCTCGCGGGCCACATCGGTGAGGTGCTAGTGGCGACCGCCACCGGTCTGCTTGTCGCGATCCCGGCGTTCATGGCCTTCTATTTCCTGCGCAACAAACTTCAGGGTGCTGTCCATCACCTTCACGAGGAAACCGAACGCATCTTCCGCAACGCGCCATACGATTACCTCAGGGATGCCGATGTCGGCCAGGAAGAGACCTATGCGGCACTGCCCAACTGGATTCAGGCTCCGGAAGCTTGAGCCAAAATGCATTCCATTTAACAACCCAATAACAAACTGATCTTATGGCTGGTGGTGGCGGAGGAGGAGACGGAGAACCTGAATTTCAGATCGCTCCGATGATCGATGTGCTGCTCGTGCTGCTCGTCTTCTTCGTCATGATCACCTCCGCCGAGGTGCTGAAGGTCGACAAAAACATCCGGCTGCCGATTTCTCCCAACGCGAAGCAGCGCGAGCCCGAGATGGCCAAGCACGAAAAGGCGGTCAACATCCGCTTCGATGCCGACACCAAGAAAGGCGTGCTCGTCGTCGATGATGTCATTTACGACAACTGGCAAGAAGTCGTTCCCCTCCTTCAGGAAAGCCGCAAGCGCGATGAAAAGCTTCGCATCGTTGTGCGTGGGGATGCAGCCGTGCCGGCCGGAGAAATTCAACGGATCATGAACATCGTTGGCGAGGCGGGCATCGCGGACATTGCCTTCGCATCGTCGAACAAATGAAAATTTTCAAAGCATGAAACGCCGCAGGCACCGTCGCAAAGCCAATTCCGAAGTCAACTTGGGCTTCCAGATCGCGCCAATGATTGACGTGGTCTTCGTCATCCTGCTTTTCTTCATTGTTCAGGCCAGCGATATTCAGGTGGAAAACGCGCATATCACCAAATTGCCCGGAACCGTGGAAGCGCAGGGAGATACTCCCATGCCCGATGAGATTGCTGTAAACATCGAGGACGATGGCCAAGTATTTCTTAACAGCGATCCCGTTGATGCGCCGGACGCCAAGCTGTTGCCGGAATTGGCCAGCAATCTGAACCAGCTTCGCGAAAGCAGCGCGGCCTCAAAATCCGAGGTGCTTGTCACAATTTATGCCAACGAATTTGCGCGATACGAAAGGGTGGTCGATGTTCTCGACGCCTTGAGTCGTGCAAAGATTGCAAATGTGAGCTTTCAGGCAGGCAGCCCGGAATAATTCGCGTTTGCGCCTTACCGTTTTGATCGACTAATTTAACGCCATCATGGAAACCCCCGATAACAACGAGGATGTCATCCAAGACAATCCCATGCCAAGCGAGGAGCATGCGGCTCCTCCGAAGAAAAAAAAGTCGGGCTTATGGGCCAAAATCGGAGGACTCTCCCTTACCATCGCTGTCTTGTTGCATGTCATTTTGTTGATTCTGGGCGGCCTCTGGGTTTTTCAGGTGATTCGCGAGCCTGAAAAGAAAGTTGATTTCATGCCGCCCGGAGGAGGTGGTGGTGAGCGCAGCGCCCAAACCAAAGTCCAGCAGAAGAAGCAGGCGCAGATTACGCCCTCAACGAGTGTCAAACGGGTATTTGCCGAGGGTGCGCAAGCCAGCTATGCAATACCCGATCC
The DNA here is from genome assembly GCA_964639755.1 of uncultured Luteolibacter sp. GTDB lineage: Bacteria > Verrucomicrobiota > Verrucomicrobiia > Verrucomicrobiales > Akkermansiaceae > Luteolibacter. The sequence continues at coordinate 11,197 of CAZXHZ010000070.1, forward strand.
GGGTGACAATTTTGGTGAAATGTCCGCGTTGTCTTCGTTATCCGGCGGAAGCATGGGCAGTGGCGGCCTCGGTGGCGCTGGCAATGGTCAATCTTTCGGCAAGGGCAACGGGCTTGGAGCGGGAATGGGTATGGGCGGAGGCACGGGCAAACTTTTCGGCCTCGTCCCTGAAACCATGCGCAAGCGTTGCTCAAAGGAGGATCGGCTTCAGCGTCTTCAGGAAAACGGCGGCACACCCGCTTGCGAGGAGGCAGTGCTCAAAGGCCTCCGCTGGCTCAAGGCCAATCAAGCGGCTGATGGCTCGTGGGGAGAGAAATACAATCCGGTGGCTATGACGGGTCTCGCATTGCTTGCATACCTTGGGCATTGCGAAACGCCGGCTTCGGAGGAATTTGGAGATTCATGCCTCAAGGGTATTGTTTATCTGATCAATGTTGGAATGCAGAACGAAGGCCGTTTGTCTTCCAAAAAAGGACAGGACAAATACTGGTGCTACGAGCACGCCATTGCAACTTATGCGCTCGGTGAGGCTGCGACCTTTTGTAAGGATTTGAAGATGAATATACCAAACCTGCTGGAGGTAACCCAGAAGGCCGCTCAATTCATCATAGACAACCAGCATAACAACGGCGGTTGGGCTTATAATTTCAACACTTCTGAAAAGGGCGAGACAGGCACTCAAGATCGTCCTGACACCTCAATTACCGCATGGATGATCCAAGCTCTGAAAGCTTGCAGTCACACTTCCGTCAGCCTAACGGGTCTGAATTCCACAATCTCCAAGGCGCTCAATTTCATAAATGAACGCCAGAACGAAGAGGGGGGCTATGGCTACATTGGCCCCAGAAGCGGCCATGGCGGATATTTCACCCTCACGGGCGCAGGCATGCTTGCCAATCAAATGTGGGGAAGGGGATCGAGCAAGGAGGTTCGAAGGGGCGCGGATTACATACTCAAAAACACCAGGTTTACTTACGACGGCATCTACTGTGACATTTACGGCCATTATTACGAATCGCAGGCCATGATGCAGATTGGTGGCAACGATTGGAAAAAATACAACGAGATATTCCGCGACCAAGTACTCAAAGGACAGGATGCCGATGGTTCGTGGAAGGAGCCTGGCGGCGGTCGTGAGGGCGTCCGTGCGCAAAAAGCCGGGTTCAATAATAAGTATTATCGCACCACGCTTTGCATTCTAATGCTGGAAGTTTATTATCGTTTCCTCAGCACCGACAGCGCCAGTAAGAACCATTCGGGCATCTGAATGATGTTTGGAAAGTTTGGTTGATATGGGCTTGGCTGGATACTTGGATATAAGCCTGTCCGCGTCATGAAACATAAGCCGATACTCACGATCACGGCCTTGATCATCATGGCGATAGCCGGCTTTAAGGCTGGCAGAATCAGCTCCGCTCCGCAGGCGAATTTCAGCGACGGTGAAAAGCCGATTGAGCGAAACATGCGCCCGACGAGGAATTACACCGATGCTTCGAAGACAAGCGCCCGTGCAACTCGACAATCGAGTGCTTCAAAATCCTCCACCGACAGGCTTGCACGGCTTGAGTCAATTGTTCGTGGCGAAAATTCATATGAGCGCACCAGAGAGCTACTGGCTTTTGTGGATCGGCTTGCCCCTGACGATTTTCAAAGCGTCATTGATCATTTTCGAAACCTCGGCATCACCGAAGGACGCCTCGGCGAATATGGCCTGATTTTATCAGCATGGGCCAAGGTAGACCCCTATGCGGCACTAACCTACGCGAAAGCCAATACAGAAACTCCATTTGCGACGCGCACGATCCTCGCGAGCTGGGCTACCCAAGATCCCTATGCGGCAATCCGCTGGGCGCAGGAAAATCATCAGGGCGATGGGGTCAATCCGCTGCTTGTAGGCGTGATCCAAGGCTTGGCATCGTCTGACACCGTGCAAGCGACGAACCTGCTCAAGTCGATGCCGCGCAGCAACGAAAGAGGGGAGGCCCTCGATGCATTGTTGCCGCATTTGCTCGCCAAGGGCAACGAAGCCACGCGCGCATGGATTGCCGAAATCAGCGACGACTCGCTGCGCAATGGTGCAATCTCACGCGCAACCGAGGCATTGGCGAAAACCGATCCAGCAGGCACCGTGGCATGGCTTCTGGAAAATCCTGGCGAGGCGCTGGATCGGAGTCTCGACAATGTCTTTGGCATTTGGGCCAGCCAAGACGAAACAGCGGCCCGCAACGCGCTTGCAAATCTTGCCGAAGGCAAAATCCGCAGTGATGCCTTGCGCGGAATTGTCTCAAATCTTGCCTTAAGCGATCCGCCCAAGGCGATTGATTTGATGAATAGCTATCCGGCTGATGTGAACGATCGCACCTTGCGAAATTTTATTTGGCACTCATTTGGTCGGGATCCGGCTGCCGCTCTTGGACAGGTTGCACGCATCAGTGATGAAGGTCGCCGCAATGAGATTTACCGCCGCTCGATGAGTTCGTGGATTGAGCGTGACCCCGCCGCCGCCAGTTTGTGGCTTCAGGAAAATCCTTTGCCGGAAAGCGTCACGCGGGCACTGCCGAAAGTTGAAGTTCGGTAGTATTTTTATTTCTGCAAATGATCGAGCAGAGTCTGCGCTGAGCGAACGGAGATCCCAGGCAGGCTCGCGATCTCTTCGGCGCTTGCACGGCGGATGCGCGCAACGCTGCCAAACTTTTTGAGTAGGGAATGTCATTTGTCTCGGAAATAGTAGAATTGAAATCGGGTAAGGAATTCTGATGATGACATAATCGAAATGCGGAGGCGCGGAACACGGAAAAAATCTCTGCGGAGAAACACTGAAACAGGCAATTTGTGCGCGATTGGGCTTTTGTCATCAGTCAGGCGGTGATTTCGGTCTTGTGATAACGAAGCCCGAAAGCGTCTGAGATCAAGTTCGCCGCAATCCTGGCGGATTCGAAAATCGTGGGAAGGCCGCTGCCGGGATGAGTGCCGCCTCCGACGAGGAAACAGTTCCGGAATTCCTCGAAGCGATTGCGCGGTCGCATCCAGGCCATCTGGCTGAGGCAGTGCGAGAGATTGAAGGTGGCACCTTTGAAAATATCGAGCTCGGTATTCCAGGTCCTGGGGGTGTAGATCTTCTCGACCTCGATGTGCTGCTCGAGATCGTCGATGCCGAGGCGGTCGGCAAAGGCCTTGAAAACGTGGGCGCGGTAGCGGCCCTGAATTTCGTCCCAGTCGAGCTCGCCATCGAGATTCGGCGTTGGTACGAGGATGTAGAGGCTCGATTTGCCCTTGGGCGCGAGGGTGGAGTCGGTGACGCTCGCGTTGCGCACGTAGAAGGAGATATCGTCGGAGCTGCGGTTCAGCTTGAAGATCTCGTCGACATTCTTCCGGAAATCGCGGGCGAAAACGATCGAGTGATGCGGCAGGTCGTAGAGTTTGTCGATGCCGAGGTGCATCATGAAGGTTGAGCAGCTGTATTTCATGCGCTCGAGTTTCTTCTTGGTGTATTTTTTCAGTGCGCCATCGGGTACGAGATGCGTCATCGCATGGGCAAAGTCCGCGTTGATGATGACGCTGTCGGCGTAGACCTTTTCGCCGTTCTCCAGTTCCACTCCGGTGACCTTGCGCCCGTCGAGGATGAGTTGCTTCACCGGCGTGCCCGTGTGAACGCGCGCCCCGCAATCCTTCGCGGCGCGGGCGAAGGCCTTTGGGATCTCTGCGAGGCCGCCGATGGTGTGGTAAATGCCGTGCCCGTGCTCCATGTAGGAGAGCATCGCAAAGGCACCCGGGCATTCCCACGCCGACATGCCGAGGTATTTGCTCTGGAAGGAAAAGAGGAGGGCGAGCTTCTCGTCGGTGAAATAGCGCTTCAGGTTGTCGAAAACGCTCGATCCGAGGGACAGATGCGGCAGCGCGGTTAGCAGGTCAGGACGCAGGTAGCGCACCGGATCGGAGAAATCGCGCTGGAAGGCAGGAATGAGGCGTTTGAAGCGGGCCTTCTCTTTCTTGAGGAAGGTGTCCATCGCCCTCGACTGACCGGGGAAAAGTCGCTCGATCTCTTGCTTCGTGTCTTCGTTGTTGTTGTAGGCGCGGAAGACCTCGTCGTCGAAGCGTAGCTCGTACATCGGATCGAGTCGCACGAAATCGAGGTACTCGGCCGAGTCGAGGCCTGCCTCGATGAAGATGCGGTCTAGGAGCGACTTCATCATCAGGAAGGTGGGCCCGATGTCGAAGCGGTAGCCCTGCTCCTCGAGGCAGCCCGTGCGTCCGCCAATGCGGTTATGCTTTTCGAAGAGATCGACCTGGATTCCGCGGCTCGCCAGCAACAGGGCACTGGCGATACCGCCGGGGCCGCCTCCGATGATGATTACTTTCTTGGCGGGTTCTCCCGCTTCTGCGGAACCCAAATTTTTCATGTTTCGCATGGTGGGCCCACCCTTCTGCGATCGCATGGGACCCCGGCCCCTGCTTGTCTTAACGTTCATCGTTGTCATGATTGCGGTTTCTCGGTGGAGCTGCTTTTAGCTTCGGATGGCTGCCCAAAATTTTCCTCTAACTTAAAATTCTTTATAAGTGCCGAGGGTAGGGCCGGAGGCGGATAAAGCGGGGTGATCGGAATTCCCACCTGCAACCTTGCTCCGCCCCGCTGCCCCAGGCCGCGGGTAAAGGTCCAGTTACATGCCTTGCAGAGCCTTTTGACCAATGAAAGGCCAATACCATACCCGCCCGGAACCGTCGGCCCCGGAAGCTCGGGAAATCCCGGGCCATCGTCCTGAAACACAAGACTCACGGATTCTTCATCTGAACGAATCGTGATTTCCAAAAGCCCACCGCCAGCGTGCAGATAGGCATTTTCGATGAGGTTGTGACACAACACCGACAGAGTTTCAGTGTCTATTTCAAGCATCAACTCGCGATCACTTTGAATGGCGATCTTCAGAGGGTGCTCGGGGTAAAGCGCGCCGACTTCATCGACCACAGATCGGATGACTGCCTCAATCTTCACAGGTTCTGCATTGGCTGGAGGCCTCCGCTCACGCGCGAGCAGTAGGAAAGTGCGGACCAAACGTTCCATCCGCTGAGCGGATCGTCGCATGCGGCCGGTGATACGGTCCCGCGCGACTGCATCGCTCGCCGCATGATCCAGCAGATCAAGCGCAGACTTGAGCGTGGCAATGGGAGTTCTGAGCTCATGACTGCAGTCCGATAAAAAGTGGCGTTCCCGCAACAGCGCCTCTTCAAGCCGTTGTCGATACTCGTCCAAAGCTATGGCGAGCTTGCCGATTTCATCGGTGGAAAAATCCTTACGCAACAATGGCGCTTTTGTATCAACCCGATCATGAATCACACGCCGAGTGAGATCGCGCACCGGCTTCAATGCCCATTGGGTGATGAGTTGGCCGACTCCGAGGGCGAGAAGAAAAAGCAGCGCGCTTAGCATGAAAAGTCGCCTGCTTGCCTTATCCGCTTCCGCTTCGCTGAGTTCCGTAATGCTGAGATCGGCAAGCACCACGCGGGCGTCTCCACGGCCTTTTTCCGGCGCGATCCAGAGTCGGAATTCCCGCTCGTAGCCGAGGATGATCCATAGCCGCAATCGATCAAAGAATGTCCGGACTACCACGCTGTGTGTCAGGTCATCATTGGCGAAGATTTCATGCAGCCCGGGAGTGGAGGGGATTTCATGCAACCGCATTTTTTCCATGAGAAAACTCGCGTCCGCATG
>CAZXHZ010000071.1:0-8832 GCA_964639755.1 uncultured Luteolibacter sp.
AAGGGAGTCGATCCTACGATACACATCGTAAATGGAAACGTGAAGGACAACTTCTGGATGATGGGCGAGACCGGCCCCTGCGGCCCCTGCTCGGAGCTCCATGTCGACCTCACTCCGAACGGCGACTCGCAAGGCAAGCTCGTCAACAACGACTCCGACCTCTGCATCGAGATTTGGAACCTCGTCTTCATTCAATACAATGCCGAAGCCGATGGCACATTCCGCGAACTGCCCGCGAAGCATGTCGACACCGGCATGGGCTTTGAGCGCGCATGCTCGATCATCCAAAACACCAAGGGATTCACCGATTTCTCGAAAAAACCCTCGAACTACGCCACCGACGTCTTCACCCCGATCTTCCGCAAGCTCGAAGAACTCAGCGGCAAGAGCTATGTGAACATTTACCCCGAGCCCGGCGCCGATCGCTCGGCATTCAACGAGGAAATGAAAACTGCGATCGCCTTCCGCGTGATCGCCGACCACCTCCGCACGCTCAGTTTCTCGATCGCCGATGGCATCATGCCCGGCAACAACGGCAGAAACTATGTCCTTCGTAGAATCCTTCGCCGCGCCGTGAGATATGGTCGCCAACTCGGATTCTCCGGAGACAAGCCATTCTTCGGTGCACTCGTCGAAACTCTCGTCGCCCAAATGGGCAGCGTCTTCCCAGAACTCAAAACCCGCGAATCCGTCATCCGCCAAACCCTTGAGCAGGAAGAAGCCAGCTTCAATCAAACGCTCGACCGCGGATTGAAACGCTTCGAAGAAGCGATGGGTGATGTGAAAAATGACTCCCTCTCCGGAGATATCGCGTTCGAACTCTACGACACCTTCGGCTTTCCAATCGACCTCACCGAATTGCTCTGCGCCGAGCGCGGACTCAAGGTCGACATGCCACGCTTCGAGGCGCTGATGGAGCAACAACAGGAACGCTCTCGTGCGGCGAAAAAATCCACCGTCGTGCGCGCGCTTGAAATCTCAACCGATGCGATCACAGAATTTGTTGGCTTCGATGCGGATGAATGCGAAGCAAGCGTTCTCGAAGTTCACCCGCAGGACGATTCGCTTTTCATCATCACCGACAAGACCCCATTCTACGCCGAGATGGGCGGACAAAGCGGCGACACCGGCGCCGTGGCGGCGGTTTCCAACAGCCAAACAACAATCCCCATCACCGGCGTCCAACAAATCGGCAAGGCCCGCGCAATCATCGTCGCCTCATCGAACGAAATCAAAGTCGGCGACAAAGTGACCCTCAAAGTCGACGCCTCACGCCGCCGCCCAATCGAAGCCCATCACACCGCGACCCACCTACTGCACTGGGCCCTACACGAAGTCGTGTCCAAGGATGCCGCGCAGCAAGGCTCTTCTGTCGATGAAAACCGCCTGCGCTTTGACTTCAACAGCGCCGCTGTCACGCCGGAGCAACTCGCGGCGATGGAGGAAAAGGTCAACGCCGCCATCAGGGCCAACGATTCGGTTTCCTGGACCGAAGTGAAACATGCCGACATCAAGGGTCGCGCCGACATCATGCAGTTCTTCGGCGACAAGTACGGCGATGTCGTCCGCGTCGTTCAGATCGGCGGCAAGCCACACGAACTCAACGGTTACTCGCAAGAACTCTGCGGCGGCACGCATGTCCACAACACAGGCGACATCGGGCTTTTCAAAATCAAATCCGAAGGCGCCATCGCGTCCGGCGTTCGCCGCATCGAGGCGGTATGCGGCGATTCGGCGTGGACGCACCTGAACGAGTCAGTCGAGAAATGGGGTCAAGAACTCAAAGCCGCCCGCGCGAAGCTCGCCGCCGCCAATGAAAAACTCGCCACCCTAGGCGAAGCCGCGGTGACCGTGAACGACTTCCCGCATATCATGGCCGCGATGCTCGCCGAACGCGCCGACATCGCACAAATCAACGCCACCTTCGCCCACGGTCAACGCACACTCGAGGAAACCCAGCAAGCCGCAATCGAAGCCGAAAAGCGCATCAAAAAAATCCAGTCCTCGCAAGCCGCCCGACTCGCCGATGAAGCACTCGCCGAACTCATCGCCAAAGGTGAGCCGATCATCGTTTCCTTCGAGTCCGATGCCTCCTTGCTTCAGGAACTTCAAAACGGCCTCAAGAAAAAGAATTTCTCCAAAGCCGCATTGCTCGTCGTCGACGATGGCGAAAAGCTCCACCTCGCCACCCACTGTGGTGCCGATGCGATTGCCGCTGGGCTTAAAGCCGGCGACCTGCTCCGCGACCTCGCCGCCATCGCTGGGGGCAAAGGGGGCGGCAAGCCCGACCAGGCACGCGGCGCCGCACCGCAACGCGAAAAGCTGGCCGAAATCAAGGCGAAGGCGAGTGAACTACTAAGTTCTTAGTAGAAATAATCACTTAGCCCGAGCATCGAGCAAGCCTGCGGCGTACGCCTCGAAAACCCGACGGATTTCGTCGCGCACGCGGCGGAAGATAGCCATCTGCTCTTCCTCCGTGCCAGTAGCGTGTGCCGGATCATCAAATCCCCAATGGTGTCGGTTCATTTGACCCGGAAACATTGGGCACGCCTGATCCGCATTGCCGCAGACAGTGATCACGGTCTCAACCTGATCATTGAGAAACTCATCAAGGAGCTTTGAGTGGTGATGGCTGATGTCGATTCCGATTTCGGCCATCGCCTTGATGGCGAGCGGGTGCACATAGCCGGCAGGCTCTGATCCGGCGCTTTCGACCCGAAATTTTTCGCCCAACGCAGCCTGCATAATTCCTTCGGCGAGGTGGGAGCGGCAACTGTTACCGGTGCAAAGAATGAGAATGGCAGGTGGTTTCATGCATGTTTTTGGTAAATTTTCAGCAGCAGCCGCTTGGGCCGCAACAGGAGGAGGACCCGCCAATCGACGGCAGACGATCAATCGCCGGCAAACCGCAAAGCTCCGGAGCAAGGCACTCGGTGTGTTTGTTGGCAAGACGTAGGACGACCGCATCTTCATTCAGATCAAAGCTCTCGATCGTGTACTGCGAAATCACGCGGTCCTCATACTCAATCTCAACGGGCACGCTTTCGTCGGGCAGCAGGGCTTTGCCTTTCTCGAGGATGCCGGCCATTTTGCCGGTCTCAATGCGGTGGTTGTAGTCCTCGCCCACCCAGACCTGAAGCTGACAGGTATCGCGCTTGCGCAGCGTGCCACCGCAATCGATGAATGTCTTGCTGACGGCACCAATCTCGGTGATGTGAAACGACACCGGCACCGCCGATCCGTCTGGCAAGGCCAGTCGGAAATAACGCTCGGAATGCTTTGAAAGCAGTGATTTGAGTTCGGCAAAGGTCATGACTGTACGATTTTTTTTCTGGTTTTGGCCAACTTCACAGGCCCAGGGCAGCAACTGCTTTCGCGCCGCGCCATTCGAAGCTCCGCCCGTTTGACATCCGCCGAGCGAACCGACGGAAAACTCTTCGCAAGCATCTTCAGTAAAGGCAAATGGGCCCGCGCAATGCGGAAATATGTCCACTTCCCGCAGGTCTCACTCTCAATCAGGCCCGCTTTGCGGATGATCTGCACATGACTCGAAACCGAAGATTGGGGCATTTCCAGAATGTCCGCCAACTCGCAGACGCACAACGCCCGATCGCTCACCAGGCGGACAATACGCCAGCGCGTTTCGTCGGCCAGCGCACGAAAAAATGCATGAGACTCGTTCATGACGAAATTTATCGTCACGATATTTCACGATTTGTCGAATTCAAATTCACCTTCCAAAGGTAATTTTAAACGAATCAATGCGACTTTTTTGCCAACAAAAAACCCAACGGTTTCCCGTCGGGTTTTATTGGAGGAATGGAATGACGATCCGGTTTCTACCAGACGCTTTGTTTCACATAAATCACATCGTATGGCCTCACATAAAACGGGCTGCTTTGTGGCGCAGTGAGCGCATCATTCATGTTGAGCACATAGCGCATACTTCGGCCGTTTTGGTTGCGAACTAACACCACATGCTTCGGATTGGCCATGCGTGTGAAACCGCCTGTCTCCATCACCGCCTCAAGCGCGGTCATCGGCCGATCGAGCGGAATCCGCCCGGGCCTCAACACCTCTCCGGAAACATAAACTCCAGCCGCAGCATTCTCGAGCGACACTTGAACATTCGCATCTTGCAGATGCGGTTGGTAAAGCGCAGTCAGATGCGACTGCAACCCTGCGATCGTTTGCCCAGCCGCCTGCACGTCACCAACCGTTGGTAAACTCACCCGACCGCTGGCGGGAATTTTTTGTCGCGTGTCCATTTCGGGTGCGCCTCTGAAGGCAACTTTGATTTCATCTCCCGCCGATAAGACACCACTGAAACCGGCGATCCTCGCTTCTGCAGGAACCGCGGCTGATCCGCCGCCATTCGTGCAGCCAATCGTGCCGGCGACCATGGTCAACACCGACAAGCCTACAATGATCAGGCTGCATGTCCGCCTGCCGAATTTAATACCTCTTTCTGTTTTCATGTTGTTCATATGTTTTTTATCATTCACTCAAAAAACGCATCTCCGCCGCGTAACCCCCAAAGTTACGCGGCTTTTTCTCAAATTTCCCACTCGAGGTGGTCAATCCAGTCATCCGGCAGCGGAGCACTCTCAACCCGGCTTGCAATTCGCCCTTCCCACTGCGGATTGAACAATTTCTCGTTTCCAGCCTGCATCTCGCCTGCGAGCGCAGGCACCTCCACTGGTTTTGAATCACGTTGTTCATTTATTGCCGGAAACTGATCAAACTACAATGTCTTGAGGTAATCGCCATAAGGCGTTCCCTGATACTTCGCGAGCGACACATCCAACCTCCCACGATCAATCATGCCTTGGGTCAATGCGATCTCCTCCGGACATGCGATCTTGCAACCCTCTCGCTGTTGGACGCCACGAACAAATCGCGAGGCATCGGCCAACGAATCCGGCAGGCCCGCATCAAACCACGCAATGCCATCGTCAAGAAGCTCTACATTCAACTCACCCCGCTCGAGATACATACGATTCAAATCGGTGATCTCAAGTTCGCCACGCGATGAAGGCCGCAAGCCTCGCGCGTAATCAACAACGTTGTTGTCATAAAAATAAACTCCCGGCACCGCATAATTCGACTTGGGAGCATCAGGCTTTTCATCCAGCGAAACTGCTATGCCATCGTCACCAATCTCGACCACCCCAAACTGCCCCGGAGCTTCAACTTCATAACCGAAAACCGTGGCTCCATTCGTCCTCTCTGATGCCGAATGCAAAATATCCGGCAAAGCATCGCCGTGCATCAGGTTGTCGCCGAGCACTAGGCACACCGGATTACCATCAATGAATTGCTCGCCAATCAAAAACGCTTGTGCCAGCCCTTCGGTCCTTTCCTGCTCGGCATAAAAAATATCCAACCCCCACTGCGATCCATCACCTAACAGCCTGAAAAAAAGATTTATATCCTCAGGATTGACGATTACCAAAATGTCACGAATCCCGGCATGCATCAGCGTGGAAAGTGGATAATAAATCATCGGTTTGTCATAGACGGGCACCAATTGCTTGCAGATAGAATGGGTGATCGGGAAAAGCCGACTGCCGGTCCCACCCGCCAGAATGATACCCTTTCGATTGGAGTACTTCACTTCCGGCAGACCGATTCCATTCGTAAGGATGTCCTGAATCATGCCTCCACTCCCCGCAAACCCAAACGCTGCCCAACATATTTTCCATGCTCTATCCCGCCAATCCAATCTTCATGCTCGATGTACCAACCTATGGTCGCACGCAGACCATCCTTAAATTTGGTGTTCGCACGCCAGCCAAGCTCATTTTCAATGCGCGAAGGATTTAACGCATAACGCCGGTCATGACCCGGGCGATCCTCAACAAAACGAACAAGCTCATGACTGATCTTCTTCTTGCCATCAAGAACCATCTCGCGTGCCGCTTCGATGATCTCATGCACCACATCCAGATTGGTCTTCTCGCATCTGCCGCCGATTAGGTAGTTCCTTCCTGGCATGCCTTTGTAGAGAGCCAAACATAGCGCGCTGCAATGATCTGACACATGGATCCAATCACGCACGTTGCCACCATCGCCATAAACCGGCAACTCCTCACCACGCAGCACCTTGCGGATCATGAGCGGGATCATTTTTTCCGGGAACTGGTACGGCCCATAGTTGTTAGAACAATGCGTGGTGATCACGGGAAGACCAAAACTCTTGAAATAAGCACGAGCCATGTGATCCGCAGCAGCCTTGCTCGCGCTGTACGGGCTGTTTGGCGCATAACGGGAATCCTCACAAAACGGTGCCTCATCCATTTCAAGTGAGCCATAAACCTCATCGGTCGAAACATTCAGAAAAAGTCCCGATCCCCCATCCGCCATGGAACATGCTCGCCCGTCACACCGACCACTTTTCTCAAGATATCGGTAAAACGCCTCAAGCAATCGCTGGGTACCCATCACATTCGTGGTGATGAAATCGGCCGCATCGTCGAGCGAGCGATCGACATGCGACTCAGCCGCGAGATGGACAATTGAATCGATCCTGTGTTCAAACAGCAATTTTTCTATCAAGCCGCTGTCTGAGATATCACCCTCCACGAGGATATGCCTCTGGTCGTTTTTGATGTCTCTCAGATTAGACAGATTTCCCGCATAGGTCAGCTTGTCCAGGTTAACCACTTGATCAACGACCATCCCCGCCTGACCCGGCATACTTCCGAGCAAGTGCTTGACGAAATTTGAACCAATGAAGCCGCCGCCGCCGGTGACAAGTATTCTCATGAGTGCAAATGGTTGGGCGAAAGTGGTTGTATCATGCGTAAGCGCGGATCTAACACACGGCAAATCATTAAACCCTAAATTGCCCGCTTTGAATCACGAAATGGCGTAATGCTTGGTTCCACGAGCGAGGCTTAATGCCCGTAAGCGAAGAAAATCGCTCCGTAGAAAGCGCTGAATTAATTGGCCTCTATGTCGGTAGTGATGTAGGTCACATGTGCCAATTTTCCTGCGGAAATTTTCGCAATGATCCCCGCCGCTTCAGCGTTGGTCAGATATGCTTCCCTTGGGTGCGTTTCGCAATAATCAACATCAGTCAGAGCAGCCGTCAGTAAAAAGAAAGTCATGCTCAATCGAATTGAGAATACGCTCGATAGATGTCGCGTCGGCAAGATCCATCGATCTTCGGTCAAGTCCGACAACCCGAAACCCATCGGCAAGTTTGTTGGCCAGCACAGAACCCAACCTTCCGCCAGACCCAACCACAACAACCATTGGTCGATGATCAAACAACATGCGCTACAAATTTTTACAAACAGACATGGGCATCCGGATGCATGCGCCACTTTTTTGAAAACCAGAGATGCGAAATCGGATAAGCTGTAATAACCATCAGGTTTCGTATCAGGCACTTCGAACCACCCCACATGCCGAGTCCGCCACGCGCGTAAGAAACTGCCGCATCACGGCAGCCGAGAGCGCAGGCGATTTCCGCCAATCTCGATGAAAAGTATGCCATGTTGCGTTTCGCGAAACGAGCTGAAGCACCATCGATTTTCAAAAGCTTGCGATAGGCATGAATCTGAACGCGCAGATAACATTCGTATCTTTTGTATGCCGATTCCGCCTCCATGTCATCAGAGAGACCAGGCCCATAACGCCGGCGCTGGATGCGCACCATTGGCTGGTTGATTGCAACAAATCCGCAAGACAGCACAACCTGATAGATCAGTTTGGTGTCCTCGGCCACATGCAGTGATTCATCAAATGGCTTTTTTCCACGCAAACAGGATTTGTGAATCAACATCGACTGAACGAACGGGTGACGCTGATAATAAAAAAAGGAACAATCCCCACGCTGATAGTGCCTTATCAAGGCTTGATTGGATCCTGAATTCATCAACGGAAGATCGTCTAGCGCGAGCCCGTCTTCATCGACGCTCATGCAAAAACAAACATTGGCGCCAGTTTCTTGCAGGGCATCCATCTGACATTGGATTTTGGACAAATGCCATAGATCATCCGAATCTAGAAAAGCAATCCACTCACCCTTCGACTCACGCACACCGCGGTTTCTTGCTGCCGCGACCCCGCGATTTTCCGTCTTCACATAACGGATCCTCTTTCCAAACTGTTTGAGCAGATCCCTTGTATCATCGTCTGAACCGTCATCGACCACAATCACCTCGCAATTCTCCCATGTCTGATCGAGCACGCTTCGAACCGCCTCGACCACCTGCTTAGCGCGATTGTAGGTGGGAATCACGACGCTTACCAGTCGACTGTTCATTGTCTCACTCATGAGCGCATTCCCAAGTTCGCTGGAGTCCATATCTTTCGTACATTCTTGTTCGCTTCGACTCATTCAAATGTCCTGCCACCGTGGCTAGTTCAAAAACCAGTCGCATTTCGTTTTCATCACAGCCCTCATCGTTCGTTCTTTGCGGATTCAACATGCGCCACAACTTCAGAGTCATCATCGCACGCATCAACTTGAGCCTTCCAAATCGGCACCGCCAGTGCTCCCAGTGATGACCCACATACGCTTGTGACAAACCGCGGCTCCATGCCGCTTTCAACCATGCTTCCCTCCGTAGGCGCACTTGATCCGGGTGATGCTCTACACAAACATCGATCTGATCGGCAATGCGGTAACCCGCAAATAACAACTGCGATGAAAACAAAACATCGTCGCAATATCCTAAACCGCCCGGCCCCAACTGGGGATCATATTGCGGAACTTTTTCGAGGACATGCCTCGCAATCGCCATATTCGCGCCGACATAAGACTGCGGATCACCGCGTTTTAGCCAGATGGTCTCGGCCAGCCATGAGCGATGCATTGAT
>CAZXHZ010000072.1:0-3808 GCA_964639755.1 uncultured Luteolibacter sp.
AGCGAGTTGCCATCGACATGAAACACACGCGGCGAAATGTCGAAGCCACTTGGCGAACGCGGCGGGAGTTCCTCGTCGCTTGGCGATTTGAGAAACACCGAAAGCAAAGCTGTGTTTTCCGCCTCGCGGGCGATCACGAACACATCGGTGAGCTGGCCGGCCATCGGGTCGGGCCGCTGGCCGAGACGCTCGGCGTGCAGCGCGGCGAGGTCGGCAAAGAGCGATTCGTCATCGCTGGTCACGCGCATCGGCACCGCAGTGAGCGACTTAACCGGGAAAAACATCGTCAGCTCGCCGGGCGGAAGGTCGGCAAGCTCCGAGGCCATCGTTGTCGAGACCGATTCGCGAGCTTGATAGCCGGTCTCGCCCGTGCCGGACCAGACTTCCCAGGCTTCTTCGCCAGGGATCAGCAGCACATGTTCGATAGGTTTGCTCACGGGATGATTTCTTCGTTGCGTTGCAGGAGGGCCAGCTTGCCAGTTCGATTACGAACAATCACGCTGATTTTTCGCTTACGGCCATCGGCTTGACCGAGGCTCTCTATGTGGGTGGTGGTGTCGTTGACCGTAAAGCGTCTGGCAATGTCGGGGCGGGCGCTGGCATCGACCCCCAGAAGACCAAGGGCGGTGGCGGCATTTTCAAAAGGCTGGTCATCATCCGTGTCACGAATGCCGTCGGGGCCACAAACTGTCTCTGGAATGATCTCCGCCTGGCTGGGATCGCATTCGGCGGCGGCGGCGATCAGCTCGGCAGAGGCCTCATTGAGGTCGAGGGGTCCCCCGCTCCAGACCGTGAACCACTCGCGCCAATCCGGGCGAACGGCCTCGACGAGATCCATCCCGCGCACAAGGCGGACCTCGGAAATGTCGTAAAAAGGCCGGTTGAAGGGCTGGTTGATGCGGCCGGCGGATTCGTATTCCTTCACCTCCGCGCCGTTGAGGGCGACATTGTCATCGGGATCGACCCAATCGCAGAGCGCGTCGGCGATGGCCATCGCATCATCGAGACTGAGGCCCCAGTCGGTGAAAATTTCGCGCAGCAGTGCTTTGTCCTCCTGGAGGATGATCGCGTTGATGTTGAAGCGCGCGCCTTCGGAGGTCATTTTGACTTCGAAGCCTTCGCCGCTGGCTTCGTTGAGTTGACGAAGGATCGGATCGCTGCGTTTGACGATCGGATTGCAGGCGATGGCGATGCCTTTTTCCGCCACCAGTCGGGCGTGCGAGCCGTGGATTTTCGCCGATGCGAGTTCCATGTCGAACGAGATCACGCGCAAGGCAGCCATCGAGGCGAGGCCGAGAATCGCGATGAGCCAGATCACCGCCAGCAGCGCCATGCCGCGGGGTGAGCAGCGCGGAGAAAATGTGCGGGTGGAGGTCATGGCTTGTCCGTTGGAGTTTCGCCGCCGGGCTTGATGTTGTGATCAGGCGGGGTCACTGAGCCGCCACCTTCTTGGCCGTTTGCAGGTTGGCCATCGGGATTTTCAACATTCGGATTTTGATTTTGATTTGCGCCTTGCGTCATTTGGCGCATGACCACTTCCGGGTTCAGGCGTGGCGGGATCCAAAAAATTTGGCGGATCTCTTCGCCTTTCGCGCCCGTGGCCATGGTGAGTTCGATTTGAAGCGGAAGCCGTCCTTGATTTTGCCAATCAAATTGCCACTCCATCGAGCGACCGTCGAGCACACGCCATTCGAAATAGGAAACATCGGTGAGCAGCACGATTTCGGCGAAAGGTTTTTCCTTGAGCGCGCTCATTGTGCTTTGCTCGGAGTCTTCGAGAATTTCGTTTTCGTAGTAGCGCAGGACGATGTCGAGAAATCCGCTGCGGCGCTTGACGGTTGAGAGCTGCACTGCCTTGGCGATGCGTTCGCCACCAGACCAATTGAAGCCGAGCGGAACATTTTGCAGCGTGAGGTCGGAGAGATAGTGCGAGCCTTTGTCATCGGATTTCAGGTCAAGTCGCGCGTTGCCGGGCAGCGATGCGAAGCGGCGGCCGAGCAGTTCGAAAAACGCCTGTTGCCGCATTTCCTCGTTCTGCGTTTCGACAATCGTTTTGCCGAGCGCGAGCGAAGTGCGCGCGATGCCAACCACCATGCCAACGATCAGGCTCAGCAAGCCGACAGCGATCACCACCTCGAGCAAGGTGAAGCCGCGACGCTTGCGTGATGTCGGTGAAATTTTCATGGCTGGTACATCATGCCATAGCGCCAGGTTTCGGCGCTGCGTTGCTGTGATTGGCCGTTCTCGACCCACTTTGCCTCGATACGAATCAGGAACATGTCCTGCAGTTGTTGGCCTTCCTCGTTGAGCAAACCCTCGATGCGTTCGATGTTCGTCTCGAGCTCGATGCCGGTTTCGCCGATCTCGATCGTGTCGGAGCCTTCCTCGATGGTCGGTTGTGAAAGCGTTTCCTCAAGCGCGCTGTCGAGAATGCGGGTGATGCGCAACTCGCTTTGGGCGAGCGACGCGGTGGCGGCCATGCGGTTGAGAGCAACGGTGAACCCCGTCGCAGCCATGCCGAAAATCGCGAGGGCGAGCACCATTTCGAGCAACAGGAAGCCGGACTTCCGCATGGGGTGAATGGTGTTCATCGTGCTTCGAGTTCGCTTTCGCGAATGGCGGCGGTGAGCGGTTCGTAGGTGTCGGCCGACCAGCTTTGATCAAGCACCAGTTTCACGGAAAGCGGTTCGCAAAGGCCATCGGGATCAAAGCGCCAGACGTGTACATCTTCCTTCACGGTATCGAGCCACTCCTTCGAATCCCAGCGACGCACGAACACGCTCATGCCATCCTTGAGGCGGAATTCCTCGCGCGTGGCAGATTCATCGCTTTGAACCTCCGTATCGCGCTTTTTGGATTTGCGCAAAGGCCCGCCCGCTTCGGCAAGTGGCAGCATGCGCACACGATCGGCGCGAAATTCCAAAGCGTAAGGCGTCTGGTGCAACATCGATGTGACCCGCGCGCGCTTGGCGAGCAACTCGATTTCTCCCGACGCGCGACGCAGCGAATGCTCGTCGGATGAATAAACCATCAGGCCCACCGCGCCGCCCATGACGACGGCCGCGATTGCGAGTACGACGACAAGTTCGATGAGCGTGAATCCGCGGCGGAGGTCAGTCGTCTTGACTGCTGAGGTCATCGGGAGTGTTTTCCATGCCATCGGGACCCTTGCTCAGGATCTCGAATTCATTGACGCGCTTGCGGCCGGGAAAGCGGTAGTTGTAGGGCGAGTCCCATGGGTCGAGCGGGATCTTGCTCATGACTTGCACCCAGCGGCGCGGCATCGGCGTGCTGGTGGGTTTTTCTTGGAGCGACTTGAGGCCTTGCTGGCTGGTCGGGTAGCTGCCGGCGTTGAGCTTGTACATTTGCAGCGCGCTTTCGAGGCTCTTGAAGTCGGCCTCGACCTGCTTGAGTTTGGCCGCATCGCCGATGCCTCGCATCGCGAAGATCGCGCCGCCGAGGATCATGGCGATGATCCCGAGCACGATGACCATTTCGAGGAGGGTGAAACCTTTGCGGCGACGGGTGGATGGGCTGGTAGAGATTTTCATGAAACGGGAAGGAGCTTGCGGCGGAAGCCTCGCACGAAAGGGAATGCCGCGCGATGCCAAATTTGTCGGTAAAATCCGCGGGATTTCCCGGGCTTTGCGGTTGAATTTCCGCGAATCTGGCATTCGATGGGGATCCAGGCCGGTTTCATGAGTGCAGCGAATTTCAGGATCAAGCTCCGCGAGGTGCCCCATCAACCCGGGGTCTACCTGATGAAGGACCATCTGGGCTCGATCATCTATGTCGGCAAGGCGCGCGA
>CAZXHZ010000073.1:0-6720 GCA_964639755.1 uncultured Luteolibacter sp.
AATCCGCTGACGCGTTCGAAAGGTTCGCGCAGGGCGAGCACCGAGCTGATGTCGTGGCGCACGACTGGTGTGGCGGTGGCGGTGAGCGCGACGCATTGCGGGTGACCGATGGTTTTTAGCGCGCGTCCGAGGCGCAGGTAATCGGGCCGGAAATCATGACCCCATTGGCTGAGGCAGTGGGCCTCATCGACCGCGAACAGCGAGATTTCAATGCCCTCGAGCGCTTTGAGAAAACTTTCGGCGCGGAATCGCTCGGGCGCGACATAGACGAGTTTCCAATCGCCGTTTTTCATGCCGTCGAGACGCTCGCGCTGCTCAAGCCAGCTGAGGGTCGAGTTGATCATCGTCGCAGGAATGTTGCGCGCGGTGAGAGCATCGACCTGATCTTTCATCAGCGCGATGAGCGGCGAGATGACGATTGTCACGCCTCCGAAACAGAGTGCCGGGATTTGAAAGCAAAGCGACTTGCCACCACCGGTCGGCATCACGACCAGACCATCCCGGCTGGCGATGATTTCCGAAATCACCTCTTCTTGTCCGTCGAGAAAACCGCTGTAGCCAAAGTATTTCTTCAGCGCGTCGTGAGGCGTCATCAGAAGCGGTTTTGGCGGCGGGGGCGTGGGCACGGTGGGGGTGAGTCGAGAAAATTGCGGGCGAGGCGGACCCTAATTTCGCAGCCCACGCTTGCCCAGCCAATTTGCCCGCCTGAGGGCTTGCGCAAACTCCGATCGCTTTGCTTGCGGATCGTGGAATCCCGCGCTATGGCTTGAACACTTTCCCACCATGAGCCAATCACCTTTGAAAATCACCGCCTACCTCAAAACCTATTGCGGATGGAGCGAAGGAGTTCGCGCCATCATGCGCAAATACGCCCTCGAGTACGAAGAAAAGGACATCATCAAGAACCCCGCCTTCCGCTGGGAAATGGAACAGCGCAGCGGTCAGTCCCTTTCGCCGTGTGTCGAGATCAACGGCCACATGCTGCCGGACATCAGCGGCGAGGAAGTCGAGGCATGGATGATTTCCAATGGCCTGCTTCAAGCCAACGATGCGGCACCGGATGCCCCGATCAATTCTGCTTGCACGGATGAACAGCACGCCGCGATGGCGCAGGGCAAGCTGCCGATGCCGGGAAAAATCCGTTTTATCGACTGATTTTCCCATCGAATTTCGGGGGAATTTACAGACAAAGCCCCTAAAGGGTGGCATTATTCCCATGATGGCATCCTGCACGGCAGAACATTGGAAGGGTTGGCTGGTCGAGCACGGCTCGAAGCTGCTGCTGTTTGCACGCAGTTGGTGCCCGTCCCGCGAGGATGCCGAGGATCTCGTGCAGGAGGCTGTTTTGAAAATGTGGCATCATCAAGCCGATCGCGATCATGTACCGCCGGATCTGCCGCTGGTGTTTTCGACCATTCGTTTTTGCGGACTCAACTTTCATCGCAGCGAGCGTCGTCGCAAAAAGCGCGAGGAATCGGTCATTTACCTCAATGACTTTCAGGACATGTGGCTCGATCCGGCGTTCGAGGATGATGAGGATGCACTTTTGCTGCGCGAAAAGATCAAAGATTTGAGCCCGAAACTTCGCGAAGTGGTGATCATGAAATTCTGGGGCGGACTGACCTTCCAGCAGATCGCCGAGACGCTTGCCATTTCGCCCAACACCGCCGCGTCGCGTTACCGCTACGCGTTGGAACAACTGGCGTACGAGGTGCGCCGCATTAAGGAGGACCGCCATGCACAAGCCTGAAAATCAATTGGATGAAATTGAAAACATCATGATGCGTCTTAAGCCGTCATCGATGAGTGAGCGTGGTCATCGGTCCATTTCCGCGATGCTCGACGGTTTGGGTGGTTCTTCTGTCAGTGAAAAATTACCGCAAAAGCCTCATCTCCATCCTTGGTGGCAGATGGGTATTGCCGCAAGTCTGATGGCGTGTGCCGGTTTGGTATTTCTGAATGTTTCAAAGCGAAATTCGATTGCGGCTGCGGATTTGATGTTTTTGGATGTGAGTAATTTCATCAAGCCGACTTCCCATGAGCAACTCATCGATGATCCCGATGGATTGCCGATGGTTGCCGTGGATTACGAAGAGGTAAATGGCGGCCTCTACCTCGACAAACAAAGTGGGCTTGAGATTGAGGTTGGTCAGCGCGACAAAGGCACATATGTGGTCTGTAATTCAGGATCTTTTTGATGAGGCTTGAACTTCCATTTTTGTTGCTCGGGCTTTGCATCACTGCGTATGGTGATCAGGTCAAAAATGAGGATCATCCATCCGAAGTTTTGTCGGTAAAAAATTTGGCACCCAAGCCGCGCATTGTGCCGTTGCCGCCATCCTTGGGGTTCTCGTTACAAAAGCCAGATCCGATGGTGGCCGCGCAACTGCCGGATTTGCCCCCAGGCATCGGCTTTATCGTTACCTCCGTTGATGAGGTTGGCCCTGCCGCGGCAGCGGGCATTAAGATTCACGATGTGATCTGGAAACTTGGCGACCAACTGCTGGTCAATGAGGCTCAGATGGTCGCATTGCTGGGCATCCACAAGCCCGGGGATCAAATTGTTTTATCGGGATTTCGCTCCGGCAAGGCGTGTCAGTTCAGGGCGGAATTGGGCAAACCCGAATTCAAGCAGCGTTTGACCGGCATCTTGCCAAGCATCGGAACATTGCCCGCCGATGTGGACAGAGGCGTCACGCGAGTTGTGAATTTTTCCGAAAAATTTGCAAAAACAAGGGGCATTGATGGTGAGGCGGAAATCCGCAAAGAAGGTGACAGTTTCCGGCTTTTCATTAGAAACAGCAATCAGGTCGAAGTTTTCAACAGCTTGTTTGCTGCCGACACTTCGTTCGAAGGTGTGCCCGAAGAGTGGAGGGCAAGGGCGATCGCACTGAAGCGCGCACTTGATCGCTCGATCAAAGGCACCTTGCCTTTTCGCCAACCGCGGCCACGGGTGATGCCTCCTGCGACAGCTCCGCAACGGTCAGTAACGCCTTAATTTTATTCCCACGGAGAACACTTCCGGCAAAACATGGTATTTTCCCATGGAATGCCTTGCGTTTCGGCGGTCGTCCTCGCATCTTGCGCGCCATGCATTCCGATGTCGCGAAATTGGTAGAAGCTGGCCGCATTCCCCAAGCGGTTGGCGAGAGGTTGTCCCAACTCGCGCCCGGCAACTTTTGTTTCCACAAATCATTTGGTGCTGGCAAGGTGATCGATTGGGACCTGCCTGCCAAAAAAGTCGTGATCGATTTTGAGAAATCATCCGGCCAATCGATGGAGTTGCAATTCGCGTTTCAAAAAACCGAGTGGATTCCCGCCGATGATTTTCGTGCCCGCAAAATCGAACAGATCGAGGAACTTCGCACGCTGTCGAAAAGCGATCCCGTCGACCTCCTCTTGCATGTGATCCGTAGCCATGGTGGCAGCATGACTGGCGATGCGCTTGAGAAGGAGCTTTGCGGCACGGTGATTCCTGAGGCTGATTTCAAAAAATGGTGGGACAATGCCAAGAAGGCACTTCGTGAGAGGCGTGTGGCCGTGGTTCCTCAGAAGCGCACTGAAGCGATTGTACTTCGCACGGGTGATGACAGCCCGGCGCAGGCATTGATCACCGATTTCGAGGCGGCTCGCGATATCAAGGGAATGATCCGCGCGTTGGAGGCGATTGCTGCCGACATCGGTGCATTCGAAGGTGCGAACGATTCGTTGAAGCAGCTTCTTGGAGCGATCGACGAAGGTGCGAGAAAAGCTGCCCGCGTTCAGCTCGGCCAAGCGCTGCAACTCGTTGCGGCTCGGGATGAGGTCATCCAGTCTTCCAAGGAACTCTCGCTGAATGATGGCGCATTGAAACTTTCCGAACTCCTGCGCGCGGCGGATCCAATCAAGCTCGCGGACGAGGCCGGAGCCTTGCCTTCGACGAGACAGCGTGCGGTTTACGAGGCCTTTCCCGAAGCATTTGCGAATTCTTGGGTGGAAAAGATGGTTCGCGTGTTCGACCGCGTTGGTGCGCGGGGTGTGACGGAAATCGCACGCATCCTGATCGACCGCAATGAATTGACTGCTCTTGCCAAGCATCTCGCCTCTGCGATCGCGCGACGTTCACTTGGCGCTGATGCGTTGATTTGGGTTTGTCGTGAGCGCAAAGGGGCCGCAGCCGATGTGTTCTGCGCCGATGTGGGTGCAGCAGTTCTCAATCTGCTCGAAAACGACCACCTTTCCGATGGTCCGCGCAAGACCTCGCGTCTCCAGAGTTTGCTTGGTGACGACAAGACGCTCCTTACCGATTTGGTCGGCATCATGGATGTGAACGAATCGCGTAACTTTGCCCGGCGCCTGATGGATTGTCCGGTTTTTGCTGATCTCGAGAAAAAATCCCTGATGGCCCGGATCATCAAAGCCCGCCCGGAAACTGCCGAGTTGGTGAGCGGAGAAAATTCCAAACGCCCGGAAGAAGCGTTGCTTGTTTCATGGGACAGCCTCGAGAAAAAGAAAGCTGAACTCGACGAACTCATCCGCGTGAGAATTCCGCAAAACACCAAGGACATTTCGATCGCCCGCGAGTACGGCGACCTTCGCGAGAACTTCGAGTACAAGTCGGCGAAGGATCTGCAGAAATACCTCATGCACCGCAAGAGCGAGCTCGAGCGCGATATCCATCGGGCCCGTGGCACCGACTTCAGGGGCTCGGATGCGGCGAAGGTCAACATCGGCACGATCGTCACGCTCGCCGACACTTCGGGGAACCAAGTCGACATGACCGTGCTCGGCGCATGGGACTCGGATCCCGAAAAGAAACTCGTTTCCTACCTCTCCGAGGTTGGCAAGGCCCTCGTTGGTCGTGCGCCGGGTGAAACGGTCGTCATCCGCGACCAGGTCACCGAAGCCCCGGAGCAATGGACGATCCGATGGATTCGTCCTTTCAATCCCTGAATCACTCTCCAAACAAACGAAACAAGCACCATGGACTATACCACCATTGTTGAAATCCGCGGCCGCGAAGTCATCGACTCACGCGGCAATCCTACTGTTGAAGTTGATGTCAAGCTGGACGGCGGTGCCGTCGGCCGCGCCGCGGTTCCTTCGGGAGCATCGACCGGCGAACATGAGGCTGTTGAGCTTCGCGACGGCGACAAGAAGCGCTTTCTAGGTAAGGGAGTTCTTAAAGCTGTAAACAATGTGAACAACAAGATCGCTCCGGCGCTTTTGGGTTACTGTGCCACCGAGCAATCGGCGATTGATGCCGCGATGCTTGCGCTCGATGGCAGCTCTACCAAGAAGCAACTCGGTGCCAACGCGATTCTCGGTGTTTCAATGGCAGTAGCCAAGGCCGCGGCATCCCAACTCGGCGTGCCGCTTTACAAGTACCTCGGCGGACCGAATGCCAAGGTCTTGCCGGTGCCGATGATGAATATCATCAATGGTGGAGCACACTCGGATGCTCCGATCGACTTTCAGGAATTCATGATTATGCCTATCGGGGCCCCGACCTTGCGCGAGGCGCTGCGTTATGGTGCCGAAGTTTTCCATTCGCTCAAGAAGGTGCTGCATGATCGTGGTCTTTCCACTGCGGTGGGTGACGAAGGTGGTTTTGCTCCGACCCTCAAGAGTGCCGACGATGCGCTTGGTGTGATTTGCCAAGCGATCGAAAAGGCTGGTTACAAGGTGGGCGACGACATCGCGATCGCTCTCGATGTCGCCAGCTCGGAATTCTTCGACAAAAAGAAGAAGGCTTATGTTTTCAAGAAGTCTGACAAGTCAGTGAAGAGCGCTGAGGAGCTCGTGGCCTATTACGCCAAGCTGCAAAAAAAATATCCGATCATCTCGATCGAAGATGGATGCGCCGAAAACGATTGGGCCGGTTGGAAGGTGCTCACCGACAAGCTCGGCAAGACCACCCAGTTGGTCGGCGACGACCTCTTTGTCACCAACACCGAGTTTCTGGCCAAGGGCATCACCCAAGGCGTGGCAAATTCGATTCTGGTGAAAGTCAACCAAATCGGTACGCTCACTGAGACCTTCGACGCGGTCGAAATGGCCAAGGAAAACGCCTATACCGCAGTGCTCAGCCACCGTTCCGGTGAGACCGAGGACAGCACGATCGCCGACATCGCCGTGGCTACCAACTGTGGCCAGATCAAAACCGGTTCGATGAGTCGCTCGGATAGGATCGCGAAGTACAACCAACTCCTTCGCATCGAGGAGGAACTTGGCGATGATGCTGTATTCGGAGTCAACAAGCTCAAGGTTCTGAAGTGATCGGCTGATCTCACGAACCATTCTAAATCGGCGGATCCGGCAGCGGGTCTGCCGATTTTTTTGCTTCAAGCATGCCGCATTCATCGGGCTTGTTCGGATATGGCCTTGCCTCGGTGTGCCGGGAATCGCTAGTTTTCAACATCCTGTGCAAGTGCATGGAATCACAATGATTCCGCAGGTGTGCCACAAGCTTCAAACTCCACGATACCATGTTAGGCCTGAACCGATTGAGCATCCAGACGAAGATGATCTTGCTGCTGCTGGCAGTGAGTTTGTCATCCATCGCCGTTGTTGCATGGAACAGTTACAAGTCCGGCAGGGCGGCGCTGATCCGTGCGGCGGAGGATCACCTCAAGGGCGTGCAGGTGGCCAAGACCACGACGCTGAAGGCGATGCTCGATTCGCTGCGTGATCAGGTCATTTCCATGTCGGACAGTCATGTGACCATCGAGAGCATGAGGG
>CAZXHZ010000074.1:0-10787 GCA_964639755.1 uncultured Luteolibacter sp.
AAAACCCGCTCCCAACTCACACGCCTCGAAGCGGTCACCGACCCGCGCGCGATCAGCCTCGAGGACCTGCAAAACGGCCGCATCGATGTCGATGTCGCCAGCGCAAAATTGCAATCCGCCTGCGCTGAACTCAACGCCGCCGAAAGCGACCTCGCACGCAACCAGTTGCTCATCGATCGCCTCACCGTGAAGTCGCCGCGCGACGGCACGATCCTGCAAGTCAACATCCGCGCCGGCGAGTACGCCGCCACTAGCCCAAAGAACCCGCTCATGATCATCGGCGACACCGAGCGCCTCCAAGTCCGCGCCGATGTCGACGAACAAAACGCCAGCCGCATCGCCGCCGGCCAAATCGGCCGAGCCAGCCTCAAGGGCGAACCAAATGTGACATTCCCGCTCGAATTCGTGCGCGTGGAGCCCTATGTCATCCCCAAGATGTCACTCACCGGAGCCTCCACCGAACGCGTCGATACCCGCGTGCTGCAGGTAATTTTCTCGATGAAAAAACCCGCATCGCCACCGGTCTATGTCGGCCAGCAAGTCGATGTCTTCATCGAAGCACCGGAAATTTCACAACCATGAAAAAATCCCTCACCACACTCCTGGTTCCGTTACTCATTTCCGGCTCGTGCACAGTCGGACCGGATTTCAAAGTACCGCTCTTCAATGCCGGGGAGAAATGGAAACAGAAGCAGTCCACTACGCCGTCCGCCTTGCCCGACACCTGGTGGCGGCTTTATAAAGACGCTGAGCTCAACCGTCTCGTCGATCTGGCACTCAACACCAACAACGATCTCGCTGCCGCCAAAGCCCGCGTCGATACCGCACGCGCACTCACAGGTGTTGATCGTGCAAAACTTTTTCCGGAAATTTCATTCGCCGGCTCGGCTAGCCGCTCCCGCAGCTCTGTCGATGCCACAACCGATCGACTCCCAGCAGGCATTGTCATCGACCCATACACCACCCGTTATCGCAGTACCTTTGACCTCTCCTTCGATCCCGACCTCTGGGGACGAAACAAACGTCAGCTTGAAGCCTCAAACGCACAAGCGGACGCCAAGCAAGCATTGCTTGATTCTCAACGTCTCGGCGTCGCCACCGAAGTCGCACGTCAATACTTCCTACTGCGCTCGTTCGACGAGCAATTGACAATTCTCAATGAAACCATCAAGAGCCGCGACGACGCGCTTTCGATCCAACAAAGCCGGGCTGATGCCGGAATAGCCGACGGTCTTTCATCAAGCCGCGCACGCACAGAATTGGAGCTCGCTCGTAACGATCTCACTGAGGTCCAGCGCCAACGCGGTGCTACCGAGAACGCTCTAGCCGTGCTCTGCGGCCACAGCCCAAATTCATTCAAAATCCAACACTATGACAAACCCGTCCAGCAGCCATCGATCACTGCCGGACAACCTGCCGACGTTCTTTCGCGTCGCCCAGATGTGCGTGCTGCGGAGCAGTCATTGCGCAGTGCCAATGCTGCCATCGGCATTGCTCAATCCGCGTTCTATCCGAACATCGTGCTGAGCGCGTCAGCCGGCGCGGAATCGAACGATGTGAGCCGCTTCCTTAATTGGCAAAACCGTGTTCTTTCAATCGGTGGCGGCATCAGTGCCCCGGTATTCAATGCCGGCTCAAACCGCGCCAAATTCGATGCAGCGGTCGCCGCTCGCGATGAAGCCCTCGCCAATTATCGCAATGCACTCCTTGTCGCGCTGCGCGAAGTCGAAGACTCGCTGCTCGATTTGAAAACACTCGCCAACTCGCGCCAAGCCATCGAACAGGCGCTTACCAGCGCCGAAGTCACCAAAAAACTCGCGCAGGAACGCTTCGACAAAGGCCTCACCAATTATCTTGAAGTCGTCGATACCGACCGCACCGTGTTGCAAACAAAACTCCTCCTCAGCCAGACCGATGCACGCCAGCGCATCACTTTCGCCGTGCTCGCCAAAGCCCTCGGCGGCGGATGGTCTGGCAAATGATCGGCCACAAGCATGAAGAATTCCCACAAGGAACTCCTCCTCTCACTGCCCAGCCTTGCCTGGCTATCGCTATTTGTCTTCGTTCCCGCGGCGCTCATCCTCATCATCGCATTTCGCGCCACCGCACCCTCAGGCGGCATCGCCGATGAATGGACACTCGGACAATTCCGAATCCTTGCCGAGCCCCACATCAAAGTCCTGCTCTGGCGCACGCTGTGGATCAGCGCCGCCACTTCCGCGATCTGCCTCGCACTTGCAATTCCGGTCGCGTGGTTCATCGCCCGCGCCCGCGAATCTTTTCGCTCCACCCTGCTCCTGCTCGTGATCATTCCGTTCTGGACGAATTTCCTGATCCGAGTTTTCGCATGGAACCAAATCCTCCACTCGGAAGGTCCTCTCGCCCGATTTCTGCGCGCGATTCACCTGCTCGAACCCAACCAACCGCTGCTCTTCAACTCCGGCGCGGTGATCCTCGTAAGCGTCTACACCTACCTTCCCTTCGCCATCCTGCCACTCTACGCCGCCGCGGAGAAATTTGATTTCCGCCTGCTCGAAGCCGCGCGCGACCTCGGCGCCGGCGCCCTGCGTTCGGTGTTCTCGGTTTTCATCCCCGGCATCGCCACCGGCATCCGCACGGCACTCGTCATCGTCTTAATTCCCATGCTCGGATCCTATGTCGTGCCAGATCTCGTCGGCGGATCAAACGGACAAATGATCGGCAACAAAATCGCCCAAAGAAATTTCTCCGATCGCAACCTACCGTCCGCTTCAGCTCTTGCTGCCATCCTTTCGGTTGCCGTGCTCGCACCGATGCTCATACGCCGCCGCAATGCGAACCACGGATCCTGATCAAAATTTTTTTGTCACCCAATGAAACCCAGCCGCCTGCCACAGATCACCACCATCCTCGTCATGGTGTTTTTCTATCTGCCCGTCGGCGTGCTGATCCTCAACTCGTTCAATGCCTCGCGTTTCGGCACGACATGGCAAGGCTTCAGTCTCAAATGGTACGAACGCCTGCTCGAACGCAGCGACCTCTGGGCCGCCCTCGGCAACTCGCTGCGAATCGCCTGCATCGCGAGCATTGCCTCAATGATCCTCGGTACGCTCGCCGCTTTCGCATTGCACAAGTATCAAACGAAAACCCAAGTCCTGCACCGCACACTGATCACCATCCCGCTGGTGCTGCCCGAGATCCTGATGGGCATGGGCCTACTGCTGCTCTTCGTATCGATCAGGCAATCGCTTGGCATGCTCACCGTGACCATTTCGCATGTCACATTCTGCATCAGCTATGTCGCCTTGGTTGTGCAATCTCGACTTCAGGACTTCGACTTTCAACTCGTCGAAGCCGCCCGCGACCTTGGTGCTTCACATCTCACCGCACTTTTGCGCGTCACGCTTCCACTCCTCACACCCGGCATCCTCGCTGGCGGACTCTTGGCATTCACGCTCTCGATCGATGACTTCGTGATCACATTTTTTGTGAAAGGCCCGGGTGCCGACACGCTTCCGGTGGTGATCTACAGCATGATCAAAAAGAGCCGCGAATTTCCGGTGATCAACGCACTTAGCACGCTGCTGCTCTTACTCACTTTTCTCGCCGCATGGGGCTCGCAACGCCTTGGCAATTCCTACCGCGCCTAGACCGCATCCTTCACTCTGCCGCGGTAGAACAAGCCAAACACGACAAAACACAGCGCCGAAATCGCGCTGAGAGACACCCAAAACGCATGCCATCCGTCGACACCATCGAGCACGAGATGCTCTCTCAACCAGCCGCACACCAGCGCACCCATCAGCGGACCAAAACCGCTAGACACCATCGATAACAACCCCTGCGCCTGCCCCTTCATTCCGGGGGCTACCCTGCGATCTAGGAAGATCTGCGCGGTGATGAAATAAAAAGTGTAACACATTCCATGCAGGGCAATGCCGCCCAAATGCCAACCGATCAAACCGGTCCATCCAGCGGTCGCACTCATCGCAAACCGCAGCACCGAAAGACCCAGTGACCACATCAGGAGCGCCTTTACCCGCATCCGCGTCATCATCGCTCCCAAGGCAAACATGCTCGCCACTTCAAGTACTTGCGCGATGGTCATAGTGCCCGTTGGTCTCGGATCCCCCAGAACTTTGAGAAACTCAGGCGCATACATGTAGATCGCCGTGATCGGAATCGAATAAATTGCGGTCACCAAAAAAAACACCAGATGGTCCCGCTGTTTCATCAACACAAACGCTTCCAAGCCAAGCCGGCTTTTCCAAGACACGGCCTTTCCTAAGGGAAGCGTCAACGGCAACAGCATGGCCGCAAACGCCGCAAGCAATCGCACTCCTGCCGACACATACCCGCAAAGCACGCTGGTATCCGCCCGCAGCAAATGACTCGTGATCAAGCCACCTGCAATCCAACCGATCGTTGCCCCCACACGCACCAACGGAAACATTCGTTCGCTATGCTTGAGGTGGGTCATCGATACCATCGCCAACAAGCCCCATGCCGGTCCGCTTGCCAGCGAATAAACACCGAGAAATCCCAGAAACCAAAGAGGATGCCAGCCCGCTTCCAAAACCCGGAAAGCCACCAACAACCCAAACGCCGCAATCACACTCGACCACACAAACAAGCGGTTGGCAGGCACCCGCTGATCCGCGAGAGCACCACCAATCAGTGGCGACACCAACGCGCACACAGGCGAAACGATAAAGGCCCAAGGCACCCACTCGCGCAAACCCATGGAACCCAAAATGTTGGTAAGCGCCGACATCCATAAGCCAGGCCCCATGCCCTGCAAAAAAAACACCAACCAAATTGCCGTAAAAACCCATCTCGGGCTCATCACCGCATTCCGATCATCATCCACGCGGCAGGCTACCCGCATCACCCATCACCGAAAAGCCCAATGGAAAAAAAGAATCCCCAAATCAAAAAAACGGCGGCCCCGCATCACGGAGCCGCCGTCGTTGGAAATATCACGCTCGGGATCAGATGCCCTTCTTGACGACATCGTTGAGGAGGTCGATCACGCGATTCGAGTAACCCCACTCGTTGTCATACCAGCTGACGAGTTTGAAGAAGGTGGAGTTGAGTTCGATCGACGAGCCCGCGTCAAAGATCGAAGAGGATTTGTCGTGGATGAAGTCGGTGGAAACCACTTCGTCCTCGGTATAGGCAAGGATGCCCTTCAGGTAGGTCTCCGAAGCCTTCTTGAGCGCGGCCTTGATCTCGGCCAATGAGGTTTCCTTCACGGTCTTGACGGTGAGATCGACTGCGGAAACGGTCGGAGTCGGAACGCGGAATGCCATACCGGTGAGCTTGCCTTTGACCTCGGGGCACACGAGCGCCACAGCTTTGGCGGCACCAGTAGTCGAGGGAATGATGTTGATCGCCGCGCTGCGTCCACCCTTCCAATCCTTCTTCGATGGACCATCGACGGTCTTTTGCGTCGCGGTGTAAGCGTGCACGGTGGTCATGAGACCCTCGGCAATGCCAAAACCTTCTTTGAGAAGCACATGCACCAGCGGCGCAAGGCAGTTGGTGGTGCAGCTCGCGTTGGAAATGATGTGATGCTTGGCAGGATCGTATTGATCGTCGTTCACGCCAACCACGAAGGTCGCGTCTTCGCCCTTGGCAGGTGCGGAAATGATGACCTTCTTGGCACCGGCGGTGATGTGGCCCTTGGCTTTTTCAGCTTCAGTGAAAAGTCCGGTCGATTCGATCACAACATCGACGCCGAGTTCCTTCCACGGAAGACCATCGGGAGTGCGGGCGCTCACCACGCGAATTTCGTGACCATTAACCACAATGATGTCGTCTTCTTCCAACGAAGGAGAAGATTTCTTGGATGAAACGGTCCCTGAGAAACGACCCTGCGTGGAGTCATACTTCAAAAGGTAAGCAAGGTTGTCAGCGGGCACGATGTCGCCCACTGCGACTACATTGAAGGTGGTTCCGAGGTGGCCCTGCTCAACGAGAGCACGAAACACGAGGCGGCCTATGCGGCCAAATCCGTTAATGGCGATGGTGGTCATTTCTGTTATTGGAGTTGGATGAAGCGCCGCTCGGCTTATCCAAAACGGCAGGCGGAGACTACACAGAGACTCCGCCCCGTCAACTCCAAGGGCAAAAACCCCAAATTTTCCCCAACAAAGCAGAGCGCACCACCCGACCAAGCGCGGGCATGCAGCAAACAATACGCCTCAACGCATCAGTGGAAACACCGCCGAGGGCAAAACATTTTCGGGCGGCTTGATCACGATCCGTGTTTCATCATTCGCACAAAAAAGCTCGTTCGCGAGCGGTATGACCGTGAAACACAAAATGGGATCAGTTGCGCGGGCCGCCCTGCTTACATTCAGCAATGTGACAATAGGCTCTGGCTCACCCAGACTAAGCATATCCCCTACCGTAAAATATTTCGCAGCCCCGGCGTCCTTCATCGGAATCAAACAATCCACCCAAACTGGATAGGGAGCGGGATCAAGACCATCACCTGGTTTTACCATTGCACGCGCCCTAACCAAAATACCGGACGAAATAAAATCACCTGACGCAAGATTGCGCACCTTTTCGATCTTGAAATTACCCACAACATGAACGACCGCCTCCGAGTTGGAAAAATTGGTCAAATAATTCCGCATCAGCCGGGCATTGAATTTCTTGAGCTGATCTGAACTCGACGGATAAAACCGCGAATAAAGGCCGCAGGCATCAAGCATCACGCCCTCCGGAATGTCATCCGCTGCAAAAAGTTTGGGCGCTTGAACACGACCAATTTTACGAAGAATCTCGTAGTTTCTGGAAACTTCTGGATTTCCAAACACCTCAAGACACGCAAGCCAACTGCCAACCGCAAAACAAAGAGCCAGCGCGTTGGCAATCACCCACCAAAAATACGCAGGCCTGCGCTGCACCACATCATCCTTGAGATGAAGCTCTGGCCGCTCGGTGAGAATCATACGTGAGAATCCTGCACTTCAGCTCCGGGTTTTCCGCTGACCGTTTCATCCAAAGGCTCAAAGGATGTGCCGCACCCACAGGAACGGGCCGCTCGGGGGTTATGAATTTTGAATCCGCTGTCGCTGAGGTCATCGGAAAAATCAATTTCACAACCGCGTAGACGATCAACGCTTTCAGCTTCGATGATCACCCGCGCCCCTGCCTGCTCCACCAGCAGGTCTCCATTCGCAGCCTGACCAACCTGCATCTCATATTGCCAACCCGCACATCCTCCCTTCCTGACGGCAAGTCTGAGCCCCAATCCACCACTATCTCCCTTTGCCTCAAGTAGCCGTTTCAATTCGGTCGCAGCCTTTTCGGTAAGAGTGATCATCCCGCCGCAAATTGATACACAATCGCTGAAATTCAAACCCGAAAATCATGCCATCCGGGACTCATTGCATCACCTCTCCCGCGCCAACAGCCAGACGCAGCGAATTTATTTTGAAGAATCACCTTGACGCAACCAAACGGCTCCCTTTTTGTCTCGCCCGCCTCCGGAAATTCCGTTGTGCCCAAAGAATGGCTGCGGTATATCCACACGCCTCCTTCCAAGCGCTCGCCACCCATGCCCTCGTCCAAGTCCTCCACCAAAAAGCCCGCCGCCAAATCAAAACCGGCAGCCTCGAAAAACAAGTTGGCCAAATCCAAGCCAAAAGTTCCCGCCAAATCAAAACCAGCGGTGAAACCTAAGGCCAAATCCGTGGCAAAAAAAACCTCCAAGCCCGCGCTCAAAGTGCCGGCAAAAAAAGTTTCAAAACCGACGGCTAAAACCGCCGCCAAGGCCAAGTCTGCAAAACCAACCAAGCCGGCTGCAAAAGCGACAACTAAATCGACCACCAAGCCCGCAACAACACAACAGGCAAAAAAAACTTCCAAGCCCGCTTCCAAGCCCGCTTCCAAGCCCGCTTCCAAGCCGGCTGCCAAGACACCGGTCAAACCAGTGGCGAAAACCGCCGCCAAACAAACTACGGCGACCAAGACCAGCAAGCCAGCCCCTAGCGGCAAGTCTGCTCCCGCAACAAAACCTTCCGACAAGACCAGCGCCGAAACCGCCGCGAAAACCGGGAAGCCCGCCGCCGAACCGAAATCCGGCAAGACAGGCACAACCAAGCGCCGGATCGATACCCCTGAAATTCAGGAAAAAATCCGCGAACTCATCAAGCTGGCCAAGGAGCAGGAATACCTGACTTACGATGACATCAACGAGATCCTGCCCAATGACTTGGTCGATCCGGATGATGTCGAAGCCATCATGGAGCGTCTTCGCAACATGGAGTTCGACATCATCGATGCCTCTGAAGTCGATCGTTTCAAGGACAAGAAACGCGACGATGGAGATGGTGAAGAAGAGGAAATCAAGGGAGATCAGAAACTCGACATCCTCGATGACCCCGTCCGCATGTACCTCAAGCAGATGGGCCAGGTTCCGCTGCTCACTCGGGAACAGGAAGTCGAAATCTCCAAACGCATCGAAGATGCCGAAATCGAAGTGGCACGTCACCTCCACCTTTTCGGATTCGTCACCGAGTCCTACCTCGATCTCGCCGACAAGCTCAACAAGGGCAAAGAACGCTTTGACCGCGTGATTCTCGACAAAAAAATCGAATCACGCGAACGCTACATGAAGGGCTTGCCGAAACTTTGCGAGCAACTAAAGCAGCTACATCAGGAAAACGATGACATCTTCCGCCAACTCTCAGCCAAAAACCCGCGTGGCAGGAAGAAGCTGGAGGAAGAATTCCAGAAAAACATCCAGACGCTCAACCGACTCTACGTCCGCTTTTATTTCAAACAGAAAATCATCGAAGATTTCTGTGATCAAGTCGATGAATCCATGCAGAAGTTCTGGAAGTACACACGCAAACTTCAGTCGGATCCGAGCGACAAGGAGTTTGTAACCAAACTTCGTGAGTTGCAGCAACGCTCATGGCACACCCCACAAAGTTTTGAACAGGCAAATAAAAACCTCCGCCATTGGCTGAAGGAGGCCCTGAAGGCAAAAACCGAAATGGTCGAAGCCAACCTCCGCCTGGTGATCTCGATCGCCAAGAAATACACCAACCGCGGCCTCTCTTTCCTCGACCTCATCCAGGAAGGCAATATGGGCCTGATGAAGGCGGTCGAAAAATTCGAATACCGCCGTGGCTACAAGTTCTCCACCTACGCAACCTGGTGGATCCGCCAGGCGATCACCCGCTCGATCGCCGACCAAGCCCGCACGATTCGCATCCCGGTCCACATGATCGAGACGATCAACAAGCTGATGCGCGTGCAGAAGCAACTCGTCCAGGAATACGGCCGCGAACCCTCTCCCGAGGAAATCGCCGAAGAAATCCACCTCCCCGTTGAACGCGTCCGCGCCGTGCTCAAGATGGCTCAGCAGCCGATCTCGCTGCAAGCACCCGTCGGCGATTCGGACGATACTTCGTTCGGCGATTTCATCGAAGACAAAGCCGCCGACAACCCAATGGAAGAAGCCGGTTTCTCGATGCTCAAAGACAAGATCAAGGATGTCCTCGACACCCTCACCGAACGCGAACGCGAGGTGCTCGAGCAACGCTTCGGACTCAAGGACGGCTACAGCCGCACCCTCGAGGAAGTCGGTCGCCAGTTCCAAGTCACTCGCGAACGGATCCGCCAAATCGAAGCCAAAGCCCTCCGCAAAATGCGCCACCCCACCCGCATCCGCAAACTGGAAGGCTTCATCGAAATCCCGGGAGCCTAAGGGAAACGGACGCACCCGTCCGTTCATCACCCACCGCCAGCCACCATGGAAGCCGTCGACGATTTCACGAAAATCGAATCGGTCTTCGTGCGCCATCGCAATGCGTTGATTCTACGCGGCCAGTTCACGCCGATCTACACGGATTATTATCTGCACCTGATGCAGCATCGCATTCGTCACTCGGCGGAACTCGACCAAATGCTCAAGGACGCACTCGCGATGCTCACCCTGCATCTCGTCGCCAGACCGTGGGCGGAAACGATTGCGTGGACTGTGAACCTCCGCGCGCCACGGCTCAACCTCTTCGTCACCGGTGGCTCGACGCAGGAGTCCATCACCGGCCGCATCTTCACCGAAGATGTGCGCGAACCCGACCGCAATTTATTCTATTCGCAAACGACCACACCAAACAGCCAGGAACCACGCACCTCGACGCTCGAAGTCAATGGCAAGGATCCGGTCACATGGACCTCGCAATTCTACGATCAGTCGGAACAACGCCCGGCCCGCGCGTTTCGCCTCGACGATGAAAACTTCGCACTCGTCGCCGCTCAACCGGATTGCGACATGGATTGGTTCGATGCTCTCGATACCGACGCGGTCGAAAACATCGATCAAAACGAGGAAATCAAAATCCTCGAGACCCGCCGCTTCCGCTTCCATTGCGGATGCACGCTGGAAAAAATTCTGCCCATCCTCGGCGGATGGCGCGACCGCCTCGACGAACTCTTCGCCGGATCCGACGAGATCCGCATCGAATGCCCACGCTGCGCCGCCAAATACGGAATCACGCGCGACATGATCCAATGATCGCCGCCATGCAACGCTTCCATCACACGGAGTTTGCCGACCTCCCCCGCCTGCTCTCGCTCAAAGGCCCGCAAAAAATTTCCGTCTGCATCCCGACACTCAACGAAGAGCAAAACATCGGCTTAATCGTATCGTCGATCCATGATGCGTTGATGCGAAAATTTCCGCTTGTTAACGAACTGATCGTCATGGACTCGGGCTCGACCGACCGCACCCGCGAGATTGCCGCCTCCGCCGGTGCCAAGGTGATGCTTTCATCGGAAAT
>CAZXHZ010000075.1:0-13030 GCA_964639755.1 uncultured Luteolibacter sp.
GGTGGCCTTGCCGACGAACTTGGCATCGGGCATTTCCGGGTTCGGGTTTTTGACCCTTGCCAGATAGCTGGTGCGTGGGCGGGTGCCGATGTAGTTGAGGAGGTCGTAGTTGCGTTCGATGTTCTTGCTGCGGCCGAGGGCGGATTTTTCCGCGTCGAGCAGGTTGCCGAAGGTGATCGCGTTGGCGGGGCAGGCGTCTTGGCAGGCGGTTTTTACCGAATCAACCGGGATGCGCAGGGTCGAAGTTGAGACCTGCATTTCGGTGGAGGGCTTGCCGGCGACGAGCGCTTCCTGTTTTTGACCGCGTTTTTGGCGGATGACCGAATCCTTGAGGCGTTGCACGCAGTAGGTGCATTTTTCCATCACGCCGCGCATGCGAACGGTGACATTCGGGTTCTTCTGAAGATGGTCCGGATCGCCGACCGCCTTTTTGCCGAATGGGCCGTGGTAGAGGTTGTGGGGTATGAGCGGGTTGCGCTTGTTGTAATCGAAGAAATTGAAGCGGCGGGCTTTATACGGGCAGTTGTTCGCGCAGTAGCGGGTGCCGATGCAGCGGTTGTAGGCCATGGCGTTGAGTCCGTCTTCGGTATGGACGGTGGCGTTGACCGGGCAAACGGTTTCGCAGGGAGCGGACTCACATTGGACGCAGGCGACCGGTTGCGGGACGAGAGCCGGATTGTCGGCATCGAAATCGTTGTCCTTTTGAGTGGCGAAATAGCGATCCATGCGGATCCAGTGCATTTCGCGACCGCGGGCGACCTGTTCTTTACCGACGATCGGGATGTTGTTTTCCGATTGGCAGGCGACGAGGCAGGAATTGCAGCCCATGCAGGACGAGAGGTCGATCGACATGCCCCATTGGTGGAGCGGGTCGTTGATCAGTGCTTCGCCTTTGCGATCTTCCGGCTTGTAGAGATAAACATTCGGCGGGGCGTGTGAGTCGTTGCCCTGCTTTTTGACACTGGCGAGTTGTTGTTTGAAGCCGCCTTTATCGTCGTGCGAATCGATCGTTGAAACCTCGCGGGCGAGGGCGCGTCCGTACATCGCGCTGTGCTCCTGAGTGACGGCGATCGGATAGCGTTTGGCGGTGATGGCGATGCTGGCGCCGGTGGCGAAGTAGCTCGTGGAGGCGTCGCGCAGCGGGTAGGCGTTCACGCCGCGGTTGATGCCGACGAGGCCGACATGCGACGTGTTGCTGGGGCTGCGGCCGAGTTGGTCGTCCTTGTCGGTACCTTGGCCATAGCCGAGCGGGATGATGATCGTGTTTTCCGCTTGGCCGAAAGAGATCATCACGGGGATCTCGATGCTGCGGCCGTTGAGGGTGACTGAAATGACCGGGTGCTTGCGATGGTTGGCCTCGCCGTCGGGTCCGACATCGGCATACTTGCTTTCGACGCCGAGGAATTTGGTGACAGGCTCGGGGCTGACTATGATGTCGTAAATGCCGAGTTCTTTGGCGGTTTTTGGTGCGATGAGAGCGGCGTTGTCCCAAGTGATTTTTGAAATTGGATCGGGTGCTTCCTGGAGCCACGCGTTGTCGATCCAGCGGCCGTCGTAGATCGAGGCATCGGTGGCGAAAACCACTTCGAGGGCCTTTGGATTTGGATCGCCTGCCTTGCCGGCGAGGATGTTGGCGGCGGCGATGTCGGCTTCGGCCGAGGCGCTGAGGCTTGGGCTGGTGAGTGGGTAGGTTGACTCCGCATGGAAGCCGTCGCGCAGGAGTTTTTTCCATGCCGCATCACCGGCGTTGCCGAGGGCGGTGAAGGTCTCGCGCACGGCGTTGAATGCCGGCGAGGGGGCGGCTTTCGGGCCTTCGCCGTTCAGTAATTTGCCATCGGCGGAGAGCAGGGCGAGGAGGAGTTCGATTTCCGATACGCAGTCCGGATAAAGCGGCAGAATCATCGGCTGGACCACCGTGTAGGTGCCGCGGGCGCTGCGGGTGTCGGTCCATGACTCGAGGTAATGAGCGCCGGGAACATGCCATGTGGCTGCGTGGGCGGTGGCATCCGTGCGTTCGCCGAGCTGGATGCTGGTTTTGAGTTTTGCCAGCGTGGCAGGGAAATCGAGATCGGCGGGGGCGTCGTAGATCGGGTTGGCCGGTGTGGTGATGATCAGCGTATCGACTGCGCCGGAATCGATGTCTTTTTTGAGGTCGGCGAGAGTGCCTTTGCTGGTGGCTTCGGTTTTCAGCGCGACGAGTGGTTTACCTTCGCCGATGTTGCCGAGGGCGAGGTTGATCGCGAGGGCGAGGTGGTGGACGGCGGCGGGTTGGCGGGATCCAGCGAGGACCATCGAGCTGCCCTTGTGGGCTTTGAGGTCGGCGACGAGCGGCTTGACCCAAGAGAGTGTTTTCGTGTCGGTCACTTTGTCGACGCCGCCGGCTTGCGTGATGCCAAGTTCGCGGGCGATTTGCCCGGCAATGTGAAGGATGCGGCTCGGTGCCGAGCGCAGGCGGTGATCGGCCATGCCGCCGGTGAGCGAGTAGGCTGCCTCGACCACATAGAGGCGGTTCATCGAGGATGCATCGGGAGCTTTGTCGTAAGTTTTTCCTTCGGGTTTTCTGCGATCAAAGAATGGGGTGACCGGGCCCTGCGGATCGGTGCCGGCGAAATCGCAATCGAGCGAAACGATGCGGTCGGCCTTGGAGAAATCAGCGGCAATTTTCACGCCATCGCCGAGGGCTTTGGTCGCTTCACCGGTGAGGGCTTCGTATTGGTAAAACTTCGCGGCGGGGAACTTTGCGGCGAGGGCGCGCTGAAGGCGGATGCGGGTTGGTGAATCGTCTTCGCCGCTGAGAAACGCGATTTTTGCCTCAGCGTTGGTAGCGATTACTGCGAGGGCGGCTTGGAAATCTGCGCGTTTGGCGGCCTTGCCGGATTTGAGAAATTGGCGCGAACGGTTGGGTGCGTAGAGGTCGAGGATCGAGGCTTGTGCGAAGGCATCGGCACCGCTGGCGTCCGGGTGGAGCGAATTGGGCGCGAGGTGGGTAGGTCGGCCTTCGAAGGTCGTGATCACCAGCGGCGTGGCACCGCTGCTGCGCGGCATCGAGGATGCATAGTAGGTAGCCTTGCCGGGGATGACCCATTCAGGGGCTTTGGTGTAGGGGAGGATGTAGGTTTCCGGGCGGCGGCAGGCGGCCATGCCGAAGCCGGCGAGTGCCGATGAGGCGCCCATCAGTTTGAGGAACGAGCGGCGGGTGTTTTCGGCTTCTTCCGGGCCGGACATTTCGGCGGTGCCGTTGGGAAATTCGCGTTCAAGCCAGTCGCGAAACATCGGGCTGTTTTCGAGTTGACCGGGACTGCGCCAAGCGGTGGTGGTTTCGCTTGCGGGGACCTCGGGGTGATGCCAGATGCGCTTGCTCATGGGTGACTGCGGAAAAGGGTGTGGAAAATCGGGTTGGAGGGCGGATCAGTGGTGGCAGGTGGCGCAGCTTTCCTTGGGTTTCACATCAAACTGCTCCTTGAGTTTCAGACCGAGATCCTTGGTGGTTTTGACGCCTAGCTGCGGGTTGTTGGAGATGTAGGCCTCCGCGTTATAGTCGAAGTTGTACACTTCCTCGAGCGGGCGGAGGTGCTTTTCTGGCGCGCGGTGGCATTCGAGGCACCAGCCCATCGAGTGGCTTTGGTCCTGATAGACCACTTCCATTTTGTTTACATCGCCGTGGCAACTTTGACAGGAAATCCCGCGGTTTACGTGGGCTGAGTGGTTGAAGTACACGAAATCAGGCGATTTGTGGATGCGGACCCATTCGATCGGCTTGCCGTCGTAGCCCGGGAAGGCCGGGTCCATCGAGCGGTGGAGCGGGGCGAGCTTTGGGCTATCGCGCTGCACGTGCTGGTGGCAGTTCCAGCAGGTGTTGCTGGTGGGGACATTCGAGTGGCCGGAGACATCCACAAACGAGTGGCAGTAGCGGCAGTCGAGCCCGAGTTGGTCGACGTGAATCTTGTGGGAAAACGGTATCGGCTGGGAGGGTTGATAGCCGACGGTGAGGGATTTTGGCGTTGCGTAGTAGTTGAACGCGAGGGCGACCCCGGCCACCGCAGATCCGATGCAGACGGCAATTTTAAGCGGCAACAGATTGGACCAGCGGGGAAAAATATTTGCCATGGTGTTGACGGAGCGTGAGCTTCAGAGTTCGTGATTTTCACGAATGAAACCGGCGGATTGAGGGCGCCGCCGGTGCGGGGCGAGCATGCAAACCGACAACGCGCATGCAATCGAAAAAAGAAATTCCTTCGGATTTTTTGAATTTCATCCTCGCGGTTAGGAACCGCTTTGTGGGGGCGCCCAATTGAGGCCTTTTTCCTTCCTCCAATTCCGATAGAGTCTGAAGCGTTCTTTTTTCGGCAATTTGAGCCGTTCGGGGTCTTCGCTGAGAAATGTTTCGTAGGCGCTTAGACTTTTTTGCCGGATTTCACTTTCCATGGAGACGGGATTTTCCATGCGCTTGTTGACGTTCTGCAGTTGCCGCGAAACGCGAGATAGATTGTTGGAAATGCGGGTGAGGATCAGTGCGAGCAGGAGCAGTACACCGAAAATCGATGTCAGGAGAATCAGTTGGGTCGAAGAAATTGCATCCGGCATGGCGGATTTGTTTCATTCCCGGGCTGAAAAAGAAAGCGAGAAGAGTGGCAGTTTGCCGCTTGGTCGTCGCAAGGCGCGGGTTGAAATTCCCAAGGGTGGGAGTTGGTGGCAGAGGGCGGATTTGAACCGCCGACCAAAGGCTTATGAGTCCTCTGCTCTACCGCTGAGCTACTCTGCCGTGAATTTTTTGCGCTGGGATCGCTCCTCAGCGCGGGGCGGCGAGGGTTAGCTTGCTGGCGAGGGAATGTCCACCGAAATTTTGATCGCTGCATCACCACGTCATACAGGCGTTCTCGCGATGATATGACGCGATCGATTGGTTGGGGTCTTGACCCATGGGAATTCATTCCACAGCTTCGACGCATGTCCGATCGGAATGCGCGTGCGGCGAAGCAAAAACATGTGGTGGTGGTGGGTGCTGGCCCTGGCGGCTTGACTGCCGGCATGCTGCTGGCTCACCGCGGATTCAAGGTCACGATTGTCGAAAAAAACGACCGGGTCGGTGGTCGCAATTCGGAACTGCGTTTGGGCGATTGCTCGTTCGATCTGGGGCCGACCTTTCTTCATCAGAAATTTTGCCTCGATGAGATTTTTGCCGAGTTGGGTGGCAGGAGCGAGGATTACCTTGAGTTTGTCGATCTCAACCCGATGACCAAATTGAGCTGGGGTTGCACATCGATGCACACCTTCAGCGACAAGGAGAAGATGGCTGGTGAGATCGAGCGGGTGTTTCCGGGTAGCAGTGGCGGATTTTTGAGGTACATGCAGGAGCAGGGAGAAAAGTTTCGCGCGATCTATCCATGCCTCCAGCATCCCTATCACAAACTGAGTGCGTTTTTGCGTCCGCACCTGATTAAGGCGTTACCTCATGTACTCACGACCCGCAGCGTGCATGATGTGCTCGGCGATTATTTCGAGGATGAGCGGCTCAAGCTCGCGTTCACCTTTCAGGCCAAATACCTCGGCATGTCGCCGTGGCATTGCCCAGCCTTGTTCAGCATCCTTTCCTTCACCGAGTACCGCTACGGGGTGTACCATGTGCAGGGTGGCTTGAACCGGATTTCACAGGCGATGGCCGATGTCTTCACTTCGATGGGTGGTGAGCTTCGCTTGCAGTCGCCGGTGAAACAACTGATCCACCAAGGCCGCAACATCAGCGGTGTCGAATTTGAAAATGGCGGCAGGCTCAATGCCGACGCCGTGGTGGTGAATGCCGACTATGGTCATGCGGCAACGCGTTTGTTCAATGGTCGCTCGGTGAGCGACGAGCGCATGCGAACGAAGCGTTTCTCCTGCTCGACCTTCATGATGTTTCTCAGTCTCGACAAGGTGTATGAAAACGAGCCGCATCACCATATCATTTTTGCCGATGACTACCGTGCCAATGTGGCCGACATCCAGAGTGAGCGGCATGTGTCCGATGATATGTCAATTTATGTCAGAAACTCGTGCGTGACGGATCCGCATGTCGCGCCTGCGGGTAAGTCGGGTTTGTACATCCTCGTGCCGACGATCAACACGCGGCATGGATTCGACTGGGAGGCAAACAAGGAGGCTTACGCCGAAAAGATCCTGCGCCGCATTGAGGATCGCACCTCGATGAAGGATTTGCGCAGTCACATTATTGAGCGGCGGATTGTTTCGCCGCAGGACTGGGAGAGTTCATCGATCTTCATGGGGGCGACCTTCAATCTCGCGCATACGCTGACGCAGATGCTTTATTTCCGCCCGCACAACCGCTACGCCGATTTCAATAATTGCTATCTGGTGGGTGGTGGCACCCATCCTGGCAGCGGGTTGCCGACAATCTACGAATCGGGACGGATCAGCGCCAACCTGATC
Organism: uncultured Luteolibacter sp.; assembly: GCA_964639755.1. Taxonomy (GTDB): domain Bacteria; phylum Verrucomicrobiota; class Verrucomicrobiia; order Verrucomicrobiales; family Akkermansiaceae; genus Luteolibacter. The sequence continues at coordinate 6,427 of CAZXHZ010000075.1, forward strand.
TGCGAACGCTTTGGAGTGCCATACGAGCCGGTGAATCTGGCATCGGGCTATCTCAGGGATGCGTGATGTTTTTGCACGATTGATCGCATGCAGGCCACATCCGCCCTTGCGGTTGAATGGTGCTGCGGTTTGAATTCCCGCCCGTCGGTATGTATGTGTTGAAAAAAATCATTCAATTTCGCGAGAACTCGCATCCGGATCACGAGAAACCCTTTCTCGAGCATCTTGAAGATCTTCGCACCATGATCATGCGGATCGTGGTCACGTTGGTGATTTCGATGGTTTTGTGCTTCGCCTTTCAGAAACAACTGATGGAAGTGCTACGCCGTCCGGTGGAGCGGGTGTGGACTACGCAACTCGATGCGAAGCTGCCGAAAAGTTCGACGGAGATTCCGAGGCCGTTGAATGTCGAAATATGGGAGAGCGCCAAGAGGCTTGAGCATGCGGCGGCGGGATTGAATGCCGAGCAGCGCGAGGTTTTTTTTAAGAACTTGGGAGACTCGGATTTGGTGTTTCATGCGCGTGCGGTGGGATTGTTGCGGGCCTTGTTGGCAGTGCCGGAAAGCGGGCGTGCAGCGTTTCTTGAAGGTTTGAATTTGCGTGCGGATCTACGAAAGCAAATCGAGGTGCTTGCAAAAACCATGCCGGGCACCGAGCTCGAGCAGCGTGGAAATTTGAGGATGATGTCGGCCCTTAAGCCGACCGAGACCTTCATGCTCTCGATGAAACTTTCGTTTTTCGCGGGTATTGTATTGGCCTTTCCGCTCCTACTGTTGTTCGTGTTGCAGTTTGTATTGCCGGGTTTGCACCGTCACGAGAAGCGGGTGTTGTGGCCGGCGATGTTGGTGGGCTTCGCGCTCTTCATTGGGGGCGTGCTGTTTGCTTACTTCGGTGTTCTGCCGCGGGCCTTGGAATTCTTTTATGAATGGAGCGGCAGCCTTGGCGTTTCCAATGATTGGCGGATCGGTGAGTACATTTCCTTTGCGACACAGTTCACGCTGCTTTTCGGTCTGGCTTTCGAATTGCCAGTGGTCGTGATGGTTTTTGTGAAGCTTGGCTTGCTGAGTTATGAGACGATGTCATCAACCCGTTCTTATGCGATTGTTGCGATTTTCATCGCGGCGGCTGTGCTTACTCCCACACCCGATATCATGACGCTGCTTCTGATGGCGCTGCCGATGATCGTGCTTTATGAAATCTGCATTTGGCTTGCGTGGTTCGACCGACGCAATAATCGCATTGAGGAAGAGCGCGAGGCCCGGGAGCGCGAAGAGAGCCTCAATTACCTTCAGCCGCCAGAATGTGATGAGCAAAATCCAAGCGTCGGCTCGGATCCATGTTCGCCCTCAAAAGGTGACGATCCTTCTTAAGTGCCATTAGATGATGATCTCATGATCAGCAAAAGTCAGGATAACAAGACCAGTGACCGCTCACCGCTTTCAGGTTGTGCGATTCTGATCACTGCGGTTCTGGTGTTGGTATTCCTGATGGTTTTTTCCGTGTTAACCCTTTTCAGGCAATACGAAGAAATTGTGAAATTTACGGCGTCCGTTCCCAGGCAACTGGAGACAAGTGCGATTGAAAACCGGCGAGCCGAGCTTGATACACTCAAAGGCAAGATTGTTCTTTTTCATGAAGGTCTTCTCAGCGGCGAAGGGGATGTGTCGCTGGAGTTGACGCCGGATGAGATCAACCTGGCGATTGATGCGTTCGATGTCTTTCGCGATTTGCGCGGCAATTTCCGTGTGGTGAGAATCGATGACGATAAGCTCGAGATTGCCATCTGCTTCCGGCTTAACGGCAAGCCGAGGTTGGGGCGCAAAGATGAGGGTTTGTGGGTCACCTCCGATCCTAGGTATTTGATTGGAACATTGGTATCGCGTCCTGCTTTACTCAAGCACGAGGTGGTGCTGCAGATCGACGCCATTGAGGTTGATGGCGCGCAGGTTCCGGAAGGTTTTATCGGTCAAATGTCACCATACCGACTTGCCGAACGCTACATTTCCGATCCGATACTTGGGCCTGCAATGTCATCTCTGACCAGCGTTCGGGTTGAGGACGGGTGTCTGGTTTTTTCAAAGAGGACGGGCGAGGTGCCGGGCGATGAGATTGGTCGCGGACAAGTGGATTCATCCGGGCGGAGGTTGTTTGCAATTTTTGGTACGGTTGCCGTGGTTTTTTTGGCGGTGGCCGGGTTGGTGATTTTTCTTGGTTTGAGAAAAAAGGCATCGGGGGGCTGAGGGCGATGTGACATGAATGATCTTTGGCTTGATCGCGAGAGAGCTTCGTACAAGTCTGGAAATTCCGACGAATGTGAAAGGCGCGGGACATCGTATCGCATGACATTGGGATCACATGCCTCCTGGATGAGTTGCGCATCTTTGCTTGCGTGGGGATTTCTTGCGACTGATACATCGGCGCAAACACCCCAGTCGGAAGTGCCGCGTGTGGTCGTGCCCACGGGAGCGCCGGCTCGCCAGGCGGTTAATTCGCAGCAGACAATGCTGAACATTTCGTACCCGTGGAAAAAGAATGTCACATGCACGGTTTTTTGGATCGGCGAGTTGCCGACGGAAAACAATCCCACGCCCAACACCAAGTCATCCTGGGATCAGCAATGGGTCGAAAACTTTGGGGGTTATGATGATCCTGATCCTGCAAAACGCATCGCGAGTCACACATCGGGTGAGTTTCGGCCCAAGGCTTTTGTTCCCAAGCTCAATCCGTTCTATATTGCACTACCTTACAATGACATTGAAAACCATTTCACACATAAAGCCGAAGCATCGAGGGTGATCCCATGGTTCGCCCGTTATCGACCTGAGCCTGGCAAAACCGTCTGCAAGGGCCGCTGGGTGCAGATTTTTCGGGGCGGGAGGTATTGCTTTGCGCAGTGGGAGGATTGTGGACCGTGGGAGACTGATGATTGGAATTATGTTTTCGGCAACAAGCCGCCAAGGACCAATCAAAACGGTGGTGCCGGCATCGACTTGTCTCCGGCGATTCGTGATTACCTGGGTTTGAAATCCGGCGACAAGGTTCACTGGCGCTTTGTGGAAAGCGGTCAGGTGCCTTACGGCCCATGGAAAAAATATGGCATGGAGAATCCGTTGTCTTCCGATCCCGAGATTGCCATACAACAGCGGAACCTTGAACGGCTCAGAAAGCTCCGCGATGAGGAGTTTATGAAAAAACCGATCAATCAGCTGTGAATTTTTGAGGTGCAGCGCAAACCGATGAAGCGTGCAGTTTTAGCATTTCGTTTCGCTGCTCAAATCATCTCATCGTCGATTTTAAAAATTAAACCGATGGATCATTCATCGGTCGAATCAATACTTCCAGTTTCCTCATGCGATTCGTCGGCAGTTGAGTTCTGTCCGAGTCGGCGAGGTGGTTGTGAAAGGAGGCTTTGAGAGTTTGGATTGGCAACTTGCTGACCTTGCCCGAATCGCCTCGGGGGCTGCGCCAGTGCGCTTTGTTCTTGGGTTTTGGGTTCTGCATTCTCTTTTTTGGGCCGCGCCAGCTCTAAATTTCTGATTCGGCTGTCGTCTTTGAATGAAATCGATGAGTTTGCGGTTTTTTTCAGATTGTTCAAAGCATCTGTCTTCACATGCATCAAATACAGAAAGAAGGAAATACAGAGCAGCATCAACAAGAGGAAAATCAGATTGAATATGGCCTTCATGGCGTATTTGGTTGGGAGTGTGTTTGTAATTTTTCAGATGACAGAGCCAGCGCAGTGGCGGCAAGTGAAAAATTGTTTGCACTTAAATAAAACCGATTGTTCGTGCGTTTGTCACTGTCATGTCTTTGCTAAGATTGACACCGTGGATCGGCTTTCATAGCAATCGATGGTTATGCGAAATTGTCTTACAAATTCTCGCAAGATCAGCAGTTCAAGCGCCTGCATTTCAAATCTTTTGCGATTGTTCATGCTTCTTGTTTTTGGGGGTATTCTTGTTTGTGTTTTTTTGTTTCCGTCCGGAATTGCGAAAGCGGCGGAGATCGGCGTGGTTGTTTGGAAAGAGCAACCTTTTCACAACGATGCCAGTTCAAGGGCCTTTGCGTATGACCGCATTAAACAGTCCGGTCCGATCACATGGTTTTACAATGGTGCGACCGGCAAAAGTTTTGAGAAACATCAACTCTTCCAGCAGATGCGTTTCCCGCAATGGCCCGTTGGAGAAATTGTTGATCAGCATGACTTCGAATCGTTGAAGTTCAAATTGGGCGAGCTGGAGGCCTTCTCCCAAAAGTATCCGAATGCGGCGGTTTTGCTCGACGGGATGATCCGATCGATGCGGGATGCCGAGGGTAAATTCTCATCCGGCAAGGTTTTCTTTGGCGGTTCTTGGATCACAAAGGAACAGTATGGAAACCTTGCAGCTCAAAGGAATGAGTTGCTTAAAAAAAGTTCAAAGGAACACGAGGAACTGGGGAAGAAATTGCGCAGTCAGGCTGAAAAGGCTTCCAAGCATCAGGAAGCCAATACCCAGCAACTGTCGAAATGGATTCAGCTCGCCGGCGGCGCATGGTTGCTGCTTTTGCTTTTGGCGCTGCTGGCCAAGAGCAAGAGGATGTTATCAGTCCTCGTGCTCGCTTTGGCAGCGGTAGCTGGCTGGCTTACCTACAAGGAATCGGGTTTTGGATGGATTGCGCATTTGCTTCGGGCAGTAAAGGATCTGCAGTCGCTCCTGCCTTTATCCAACAAGTGAGCGAAAGGAAGAGGTTTCTTCTCAAGCTCAATTCCACATCCTGAATCACCCGATCCCTATTTCCTCAAGGCAGGTTGGTCACCCCCATGAGGAAGCGGTCGCATTCGCGTGCGGCGCCGCGGCCTTCGTTGATGGCCCAGACGACGAGTGATTGCCCACGGCGCACATCGCCGGCAGCGAAGACGCCAGGGATGTTGGTGGTGAACTGGCCGTGATCGGCCTTCACATTCGAGCGAGCGTCCGTTTCGAGGGCGAATTGTTTCACGATGTCCTGCTCGGGGCCCATGAAGCCCATGGCGAGCAACGCGAGTTGTGCGGGGATGATGCGGGCGCTGCCTTCTTTTTCTTTCGGGATGAAGCGGCCGTTGTCGCTGACCCACTCGATGTCGCAAATTTCGAGTCCAGAGAGATTGCCGGCGTCGTCCTTGAGGAAACGCTTGGTTTGCACGAGGTATTGGCGCGGATCCTGGCCTTGAACGGCGGCGGCTTCTTCCTGGCCGTAGTCCATTTTGTAAACCTTTGGCCATTCGGGCCATGGGTTATTCGCAGCGCGCTCCAACGGCGGCTGGGGCATGATTTCCAATTGGATCACGCTCTTGCAACCGTGGCGCAGGCTGGTGCCGACGCAGTCGGTGCCGGTGTCGCCGCCGCCGATGACCACGACATCTTTGCCGGTGGCGTTGAGGCCGGGGTTACTGCCGTCGAAGTGGTGGTCGAGTTGGTAGCGGGTGTTGCTGGTGAGAAACTCCATCGCGAGGTGCACGCCTTTCGCGTCGCGATTTTCGATCGGCAGATCGCGGCCGAGGGTGGCACCGCAGCAGAGCACGATCGCATCGAAATCCTTGCGGAGTTTTTCAGCGGTCCATTCCGTGTCCTTGCCGATGTTGATGCCGGTTTTGAAAACGATGCCTTCGGCGGCGAGCAGGTTCACGCGGCGTTGCACGACCAGCTCCTTGTCGAGCTTCATGTTGGGGATGCCGTACATCAGGAGCCCGCCCACACGGTCTTCGCGTTCGAAAACCGTGACGCTGTGGCCGGCTTGGTTGAGTTGATCGGCGCAGGAGAGTCCGGCCGGGCCGGAGCCGATCACAGCGACTTTTTTGCCGGTGCGGATTTCGGGGATGCGGGGGGTGACCCAGCCTTCTTCCCAGCCCTTGTCGATGATCGCGCACTCGTTGTTTTTGATGGTGACGGGTGGTTCGATCACGCCCAGCACGCAGGAACCTTCGCAGGGAGCGGGGCAGACGCGGCCGGTGAATTCGGGGAAATTGTTGGTCTTGTGAAGGCGTTCGAGCGCCTCTTTCCAGCGTCCACGGAAGATCAGGTCATTCCACTCGGGGATCAGGTTGTTGATCGGGCAGCCGCTGGCCATGCCAGAAACGATGTGGCCGGTGTGGCAGAAGGGCGTGCCGCAATCCATGCAACGGGCGCCTTGAGCACGGCGTTCTTTGTCATCGCCATGAATTTTGAATTCGCGCCAGTTCTTGAGGCGTTCGACAGGAGCGATTTCGGAATCGGTCTTGCGAGCGATTTCCATGAATCCGGTAGGCTTGCCCATTGTGATTTGAGGTGTGTGTTGGAAGAAGTAATTATTTCACGGCGACCGATGATCGCCGTTACCTTTGTCAGTTGCCGCCGACGCGTGAGAGGTCTTTGAGGTTTTCCTCGAAGGCCGCCATGGCGGCTTCGTCGCCGGAGAGGCCTTGTTCTTCGACCTTGCGGAAGCATTCCAGCATGCGCTCGTAGTCACGCGGGAAGACCTTGAAGAACTTCGGCAGCTCGGCATCCCAGTTGGCGAGCAGGTGCTTGCCGCGCGGCGAACCGGTGAGCTCGACATGCTTTTCGATTTCCGACTTCACATTGGCGATGTCCGCATCACCGCACTCGAT
>CAZXHZ010000076.1:0-13263 GCA_964639755.1 uncultured Luteolibacter sp.
ATGTGTTGGGTCAGGTCTCCGGCGATGGCACGAAGTTCGGCATTGAGATGACCTCGCTGGCCTTCGAGACCGTGCATGTGGCCTTCAAGTACATCCTGTTTGCCTGCGTGTTCCTGTTCGCGTTTTCGACGCTGATCACATGGAGCTACTACGGTCTGCAGGCGTGGCAGTACATATTCGGCAAGCGCGATTTTGCCGCATGGATCTATCGTGTGGTGTTCTGCCTCGTGATCATTGTCGGGTCCTCGGCATCGATGGCGAACGCGACCGACTTCTCGGATGCGGCTCTGTTTGCGATGAGCATTCCGAACCTGATCGGCGTGTACTTCCTATTGCCAGTGGTGAGGAAGGAATTTGCAAGTTTCCTCGCGTTCTCCAAACGCGTGGATGCCGGTGAGCTGATCGAGGAGGCCGACAAACTGGAGCGCAAGGATTGGGATATCTGATTTTTTTGGATGCCGAATTTTGTCGGGTTGATTGGCGGCGCGGGCGGTGTCAGGCTATGGGCCGATGGCGCGCGAGTACAAGCTGCACAGGGCGACCGGTGGAAATGCCTCGGGCATTGACTACCGCAAGGCATTGAATGCCGAGCAGTACCGTGCGGTGTCGGCAGGTGATGGCAAGGCGCTGGTCATCGCCGGTGCGGGATCTGGCAAGACGCGCACGCTGACCTATCGCGTGGCGTGGTTGGTCGACCGCGGCATCGATGTGAGACGCATTCTTTTGCTTACTTTCACCAACAAGGCCGCGCGAGAAATGGCTGAGCGGGTGAGGGAACTTGTGCCGCAGGATGTGTCGGCCTTGTGGGCAGGAACTTTTCATTCGATTGGCGGGCGGATTCTTAGGCGCCATGCTGAAGACCTCGGATTCACAGCGTCCTTTTCGATCATGGACCGCGATGACCAGAAATCGATGCTGTCATCGATTGTTGCCGCGTGTGAGATCGACACACGCCAGCGCCGCTTTCCCAAGGCCGATGTGCTCGCATCGATGTTTAGTCTTGTGGAGAACACCGAGACGCCGCTCGAGGAAATTGTGGCCGATCGCTACGCGTATTTTTATGACTGGATCGATGAGTTGGAAAAAGTCCGGCAGGCATTCATCAAACGCAAGCTCGAGACCAACTCGATGGACTTCGATGATTTGCTTGTATTGACCGTGAGGCTCTTTGAGGAGCATCCAGATGTGCTGGAGGTCTACCGCAAGAGGTTCTGTCACATTCTTGTCGATGAGTATCAGGACACCAACCGGGTGCAATCGAGGATGATTGATTTGCTGGTCGGTGATGCAAATAACTTGATGGCAGTGGGTGATGACGCGCAGTCGATTTATTCGTGGCGTGGTGCGGACATGTCGTTGATTCTGGGATTTCCTCAGCGGTATACGGGTGCGGAGGTTTTTACGATCGACACCAACTACCGCAGTGTGCCGGAAATTTTGGAACTTTCGAATGCTGCGATCCGTGCGAACACCGGAAGGTTTGAGAAAGACCTGTGTGCTTCGCGCGATGGTGCGGGCTTGAAGCCTGCCCTGGTGGCATTGCCCGATCCCGCATCGCAGGCGGCCTTTGTGGCGCAGCGGATGCTTGAACTGCGTGATGGTGAGGGTATCGCGCTTGAAGAAATGGCGGTACTTTACCGTGCGCATTTCCAAAGCCTTGAAATCCAGATGGAGCTGACCGCGCGCGGCATTCCGTTTAATATCACGAGCGGCCTGAGGTTTTTCGAACAGGCACACATCAAGGATATTTCGGCATTTATGCGCTTTGTGGTGAACCGCCGTGATGAGGTAAGCTTCCTGCGAATGGTTTCGCTTATGCCAGGATGCGGACCGGTGGCTGCCGCTAAATTGTGGCATCAATGGTTGGTATCCGGTTGGTCGCAGCGCGAAGACACACCGGCGAAGTGGTCGGAGGTTCTGCTCGCCTTCAAGATTCCCAAAAAGGCAGCGAAGCATTGGGAGCAGCTTTGTTATACGCTCGACGAATTGTCGACGGGCATGGAATTTGCCAAGCCGAGCGACATGGTGTTCAGCATTCTCGAAGGCGTTTATGACGATTATCTCACTGCAAGTTATGACAATTCCGAGAGCCGACGCGCAGACATTGAGCAGCTGAGCGAGTATGGATCGGGCTTTGAGGATGTGGTGGAATTTCTCGCGCAGCTTTCATTGATGGGAGCCGTCGATGGTGAGCCAACGTGTGATCGGAATCAGCCCGACGAGGAGCGGGTGACGCTTTCATCGATTCACCAGGCCAAGGGTCTTGAGTGGAAAGTTGTTTTCCTTGTGTGGCTTGCGGATGGGTATTTTCCGATCGGAAAAGTGTTGGATGCCGACGATGACGCGATGTTCGAGGAAGAACGGCGCTTGTTTTATGTCGCGCTCACCCGTGCAGAGGATGAGTTGTATCTAACTTACCCGATGATGAATCCCAAATCTTACAGCGGCGATGTCATTTGTCGCCCTTCGGGGTTTCTTGATGAATTTCCTTCCGAGTTGGTCGAGCCTTGGCGGGTCAGTTCCGGCGACGAATGGTCTGACAATGAACCTTTTTAAGTTTCTGGCGGCTTATTCAAAGTAGCGAATGCCGGCTTCAAAAATCGGTTGATGCTTTTTACCAGAAATGTTTTTGGCGACTAGTTTGCCAGCGCGTTCCGAGTGGGCCATTTTTCCGAAGACCCTGCCACAAGGCGAGGTGATGCCTTCGATGGCGAAGGCTGAGCCGTTCGGATTGATGGCGTTGCCCATGGATGGATTTCCATCTGTGTCGCAATACTGCGTGGCGATTTGGCCGTTTGCCGCGAGTTGTATGATGGTTGAATCATCGGCGAAGAAGCGGCCTTCGCCGTGAGAGATGGGCACGGTGTGAATGTCGCCGGGATTGCAGAGTGAGAGCCACGGCGATTGGTTCGATACCACACGCGTGTCGACATACTGGGAGATGTGGCGGCCGATCGTGTTGTGGACGAGGGTGGGCGAATCGGTTGTGGGTGTGCGGATTTCGCCGTAGGGGACGAGGCCGGTTTTGATCAGTGCCTGGAAGCCGTTGCAGATGCCGAGGATGAGTCCGTCGCGATGATGAATGAGGTCCATGATAGCCTCGGCGACTTTCGGGCTGCGGATGATGGTGGCGATGAATTTTGCTGATCCATCGGGTTCGTCGCCGGCGCTGAATCCGCCGGGGAACATGAGGATTTGGCTCTCGCGGATTTTTGCGGCGAGTGCGTCGAGAGATTCGCTGATGTGTTGCTGGCTGAGATTGCGGAAGACGAGGATTTCAGGATTGCCGCCTGCTTCGCGGAATGATTTGGCGGAATCGTATTCCGAGTTGGTGCCGGGAAATGCAGGGATGATGACCTTTGGTGTGGCGGCGCTGTTTTTCGAGCGGCTTTGATTTGATGCTTTGAATTCGGGAAATTCCACCGATTTTGTCGCGAACTCTTCCGACGCCTTGCTGGCGTAGACCGGCTCGAGTGTTCCGGTCCATGCGGCTTGAAGCGTGTCGATCGGGTGGCTGATGCCGTTGAGTGTGAGTTGCGGATTGGTGGTTGTTTTGCCAAGAGCAACGAGCGAAGGGAATGCCTTTTGGATGGCGTCGCTTGAATTGATTTTGTGTTCGATCAGGAAAGCGAAGCTGCGTGGCGCATGCAGATCAAGGGTGGTTTCGATATCGGCGCCGATACAGTTGCCAAAGGACATTTTGGCAAGAGCGGCCGCGATGCCTGCTTGGCCGATGCAATGCAGCGAGAGGAAATGACCGGCGGTGTTGAGTTGGTGAATTGCCTCGGCTGTCGATTTCAACAAATCGAATTCGGGCAGGTCTTCGGCATCGAGTGGAATTTCCACCAATGAGATGGCGGATCCGCTTTCTTTGAATTCCGGGCTGAGCGCGAGGCTTGCGAGGCCAGGGGCGAGAGCGAACGAAACGAGGGTGGGCGGCACATCCAGATCATTGAACGATCCCGACATCGAGTCCTTGCCACCGATGGCGGCGAGTCGCAGCGAATGTTGCGAGTGGTAGGCGCCGAGAAGTGCGGCGAAGGGCATGCCCCAGCGTTGCGGGTCGTTGCCGAGTTTTGGGAAATATTCTTGGAAAGTGAGGCGGATATCTTGAAGCCGGCCACCTGCAGCAATGACTTTGCAGATTGATTCGGTTACCGCGTGCACCGCGCCGTGGAAGGGGGATTTCTCGGAAATGTAAGGATCGAAACCCCATGCCATGAAGCTGCAAGCATCGGTGTCACCTTCAAGAAGAGGCAGCTTAGCCACCATCGCATCGGGTGGAGTGAGTTGGTGTTTTCCACCGAACGGCCACAGCACGGTGCCGGCGCCCACCGAGGCATCGAAACGCTCGCCAAGGCCTTTGCGTGAGCAGGTGCTGAGGTCGGAGAGGATTTCGATAATCGATTTTTTGGTTCGGGAGCTCTTACGGGAAAGTTCGTCGATAGTTGAGGAAACTCGGACCGTGGCCGATTGGCTGGCGCCGTTGGTGTCGAGGAATTCGCGTGAGAGATCGACGATTTTTTTTTCGCGCCAGAGCATGACGAGTCGGCCGTTGTTGGTGACTTCGGCAACCTGTGTGCAGTCGAGGTTTTCGCGGTCGGCTTCTTCGAGGAAGTAGGGGATGTCGGCGGGGTCGATGCAGACCGCCATGCGTTCCTGGGATTCGGAAATAGCGAGTTCGGTGCCGTCTAGTCCGTCGTATTTTTTGGGAACGGCATCGAGGTTGATGCGAAGCGAGGGTGCGATTTCGCCGATGGCGACCGAGACGCCGCCAGCGCCGAAGTCATTGCAGACTTTGATTTTTCGAGTGAGGGTCGGGTTACGGAAGAGGCGTTGGATTTTGCGTTCGGTCGGGGCGTCGCCTTTTTGAACTTCGGCGGAGTTTTCGAGCGCGGTTTCGGTGTGTTCCTTGGAGGATCCGGTGGCACCACCCACACCATCGCGTCCGGTGCGACCACCGATGAGAAGGATCGCATCACCAGCGGCGGGTTTGCCGCGGAAGACTTGCGAGCGTGGAGCGGCTGCGACGACTGCGCCGATCTCGAGGCGTTTGGCGACATAGCCCGGGTGGTAAACTTCGGCGACTTCGCCGGTGGCTAGGCCGATCTGGTTGCCGTAGGAGGAATAACCGTGAGCAGCGGTGCGGCAGATTTTTCGTTGTGGTAATTTTCCTGCAAGCGTTTCCGAAAATGGCGTGAGCGGATTGCCCGCGCCGGTGACGCGCATGGCTTGATAAACATAAGAGCGGCCGGAGAGCGGATCGCGAATGCAACCGCCGAGGCAGGTGGCGGCGCCGCCAAAGGGTTCGATCTCGGTCGGGTGGTTGTGAGTTTCGTTTTTGAACATCACGAGCCACTCCTCGGTGGTGGCTTCTGCGCTGGCTGAGTGCTTGATCGTGACCGGCACCACAATTGAGGCGGCGTTGACTTCATCGGACTCCTCGAGGTTGTTGAGTTCGCCGGAGGCGCGGAGTTCTCGCATGCCGGTGAGGGCGATGTCCATCAGCGTGACGGGCTTGCTGTCGCGTCCGAGTTTTTTACGCGTCGCAAGATAGGTTTGCCATGCGCGGTAGACGGGACTGTTTTCATCATCGAAAACGACATTGGTGATTTCCGTGAGAAATGTCGTGTGGCGGCAATGGTCGGACCAATAGGTGTCGAGTACGCGGATTTCGGTGATGCTCGGTTCGCGTTTTTCCTGATCGCGGAAATAGGTTTGGCAAAATGCCACATCGGCGGCGGACATCGCGAGGCCGAGTTGTTTGCGGAGTTTGGCGGGATCGCTGGTGTTGAAGTCATTCAAAACCGCGACATCGGCGGGAGCGGTCGGCTGGTGGCGTTCGGCGGATCCGGTCACAGGCACCTCGTGCGAATCCACCGGGTTGATCGCGTAGGCTTTGATCGCATCGATTTCCGATGGGGAAAGATTGCCGCGCAGGACGATCACTTTGGCTGAGGCAACGGTGGGTCGCGAACCGCCGGTGAGGATCTGGATGCACTGGGCTGCCGAGTCGGCGCGTTGATCGAACTGGCCCGGCAGGTACTCGATCGCGAAGGCGTGTTCGTTGTTGGAAATCTCGAGCGAATTGCTTGTGCGATCGACTTGGGGCTCGGAAAGGATGAGCTGGGTCGTATCGCCGATGAGGTTAGCGGTGATGCCGTCGATTTCGTAGCGTTGGATGATGCGCAGGGACTCGAGGCCGGGGAGTGTGAGCGACTCCTTGAGATCGGCGAGCAAGTGGCGGGCCTCGATATCGTGGGGAGGAAATTTTTCGACAAAAACGCGGTGCATTGGCAGGAAGCGGTGATGCTAGGGCATGAGGGGGTGAGGGCAAGCCGAATGGGCTATGACGCCGATGATCCGCGAGAAAAAAACGGGCCGGTGGAGCGAATTCCACCGACCCGGATAGGGGTCAATTGCAAGCGGTCGCGTGAGCGATCACTTGTGAAGGATTTTTGGCACCATCGGCGCACGCAGGCGGTGGGACTGTGGGAAGTCCGAGCCGAGCAGCGGACGGCAATAATTGAGGAAATCCTCAGTGATGCCGTTGGCATCGGCATTGATGAAATTGTCGGGCATATGGCGGGTTTTGCCCGCGACCTTCTCAATAGGCACGAGTTCGTAATCGACGCTGTAGTTGAGGACCGGACGGCGGATCGCGATCGACCCGTCGACATTGTCCCACATTGCGTATTGCACTGCCTTTTCGCCGACTTCGCGGGCCTCTTGAGCGTCGCGGTCGGAGCGGCATCCGATGAAGCAACGCTGAAGGTAACCGTAAGTATCGGAGCGAACACGCTTGAGCTTGAGGCCGTCCTTGATGGTTTGTGAGAGCAAGTCGCCAAGGGCGCCAGTGCCGGAGAGTTGAAGGTTGCCGTGGGCATCGCGCTCTTCTTCACCCATCAGCTTGGTGATCATGGGCGTGCCGTCCTTGTCGGAAATCCCTTCCGAAACGGCAATCGTACATACTCCAAACTTCGAGTACACACGATCGACATCAGCGAGGAATTTCTCGGTATCAAACGCGCGTTCCGGCACATAGACGAGGTGCGGGCCGTCGTCGTAATACTTGCGGCCGAGAGCGGATGAAGCGGTGAGGAAACCGGCGTGGCGGCCCATCACGACGCCGATGTACACGCCCTTGAGCGCGCGGTTGTCGAGGTTGATGCCGGTGAACGCCTGTGCGACGAAACGGGCTGCGGAGCCGAAACCCGGGCAGTGGTCGTTTTCCATCAGATCGTTGTCGATCGTCTTGGGAATATGGATCGCACGCAGTTCGTAGTTTGCCTGCTGCGCCTGTTCGTTGACGATGCGGACGGTGTCGGACGAATCGTTGCCGCCAACATAGAAGAAGTAGCGGATATCATGGGCCTGCATGACCTTGAACATGCGGGCGCAGTATTCCTCATCGGGCTTGTCGCGTGTGGAAAGGAGTCCCGAGGATGGAGTGTCGGCGACTTGTTCGAGGTTGTGGGTGGTCTCGCGGGTGAGGTCGACAAAGGTTTCCTCGATGATTCCGCGGACACCGTGGACAGCCCCGTAAATTGAGGTGACCTGGGTGAATTTGCGGGCTTCGAGGGCGACGCCGACGACGCTTTGGTTGATCACGGGTGTGGGGCCGCCACCTTGGGCGACGAGTACTTTTCCTTCTAAACGGCTCATGCGGCGCGAAGAATTAACGATCCGAGGTGAGATGCAAGTCCCGAAAATTCATTGCGACGAAATCGGCGAATCGTGGTTGAATGGAGCGAACCCATTGCAATTTTATGAAAAACCCGTGGATGTTTGCTCTCATGGCACTCGCGCTTGGCGCGATTGGTGGTTTTATGACCGGTAAAAACATACGCGTGGAGAGGGAAATGGTGAGGCCATTGCACGAGAAGGAAGCCGCCGGTCTGACCAAGATAAAACAAGGGCCGCGCCATGAATCCTTCACAGAGCGGGCAACCAAGCGGAACAAACGGCCTCAGAACATCAAGGAGATCACCAGCATGCCTGGCAGCACTCAGCGCGTGCAGGCGATGTTGGATTTTTATGCCGACCTGAGTCCGTCGCAATTTGAACGGGAAGCTGGCAAGCTGGATCAGCTGCCGATGAACGAACGAATGCCTGCGTCATTTTTGTTGTTTGGCCGATGGGCGGAATTGGATCCCAAGGCGGCGATGGCGTTTTCCGCTTCGATGGGTTTTGGTGGTATGTTTGTGAAGCCGACAATTTTGCAGGGTTGGGCGAGTGTCGATCCGGCCGCTGCCGCGGCGTATCTTGCGGCGAATCCGCGCGAGTTTTCGACGATGGGTTATGGGGGTGCGGCAGGTGGGCGCGGAGGTGTCTCGATCATTGGTGCCGAGTGGGCGCGGCAAAATTCTGCGTCAGCGATGTCATGGGCGAGCTCTTTGGGTGAGGGACGCATCGAAGCCATGAGTGCGGTGGTGGGCGAGGTGGCAAAATTGGATCCTGCCAAGGCATCGCAGATGCTTGCGGGGATGGGTGGTGAGGGTTTCAACGAGGCATTTCGCAATGTAGCGAGAAGCTATGGCACGAAAAATTTCGAAGAGGCGCAGGCATGGATCAAATCACTACCTGCCGGCCAGCAGGATGAAGCTTTGGCCGCGTCGATTGGTGGTTTGTCGAGCGATGACGATACTAATGCGGCAGCCGCGCAGGTAAAGCTTATGTCGCAAGGGGCCGCGAAAGATCGCGCGGTGGCGGAGGTGGTGGGGGACATTGCACGCAATGATCCCAAGTATGCGGCACAGTTTCTTAGGGAGCAGGGCAGTGATGAAGCCAAACGCTTGAGCATGCGTGAGCTGATCTCATCGTGGGTGAATAAAGACGCGCCCAATGCGCTGTCTTACGCTTTTGCGCTTGAGGCTGGTGATGTGAGGGATAGCGCTTTGCAGACCTATGTCGTGACCAACACGGCTGCAGACCCTTCGCAGGTGATCTTGGTGGCGGAAAACATTCAGGATGAAGGCGAACGGACCCGCTCTATGAGCATCGCGGCCACGAGGTGGATGCGTGAGGATGCGGCGGCGGCGAAAGCTTATGTCGAACAAAGCCAACTTTTGCCGGAGGCGGACAAGAACCGCATTCTTAACGGAGGCGGATGGTTTGGCGGGCGTTTTGGGGGTCAACGAGGCGCAGGTGGTGGCGGCTCGCGCTGATGGGATTTTGATTTGCGGTGCGCTTGCATCTTGCTACCCGTGGGCATCCGCCAGTCATATTCCATCAAGGGTCTGGGCGCTTTGTCGGCGCTCGGTGTTGATCTTCCTTCGCATCTTCATTCGATCGCAAAGGGAGTTGTGCCATTTCGTCCGCTTGGGGATCTATTGGGAAATGACAGTGCGCACGCCGCCACGCCTGGAGCATGGATTGTGGATCGCGAATTGTTGACCAATCGAAAATGGGGGCCTGCATCCATGGCTGCCTTGCATGTGGCGCGTGAGGCGATCGCCGAGGCTGGTTGGAGTGATGATGAAATGCGTGACGCCGCATTGGTTGTGGGTACGAGTCGTGGCAATGCGGCGGGTTGGCTTGGGCCGTGGCCCGGGCGCAGGCCGTTTCGCTTGATGGCTGCCAGCAATACGATTCACAGCGAGCCGGCATCGGCGATCAGCATCGAGTTTGGCATCACTGGTCCGAATCATGTCGTTGCCAGCGGTTGTGCGGCGGGGCTTGATGCTGCGGGGGTGGCGATGATGATGCTTGAGTGTGGTCTAGCATCGCGCGCACTGGCTGTCGCGGTGGATCTGCCATTGGTGCCGATGTTGCTCGACCAGTACGCGTCATCGGGATTGCTTTCAAAAAGTGTGAAGTTGGATCCTTATCAGCCATCTACCAGCGGATTTGTGCCCGCCGAGGGAGCGGCTGCGATGGCGATTGAGGTGGGTGAGGGAAATCATCCACGACTGTTTCATTACGCGTGCAATTCCGATGCAGGAAATCCGGTGGGCATACCTGCTGATGGTGGTCGCAGTTCGGAGCTTTTTACCCATGAACTCACGCGTGGTTTGGCCGCGCTTTGCCCGCATGCGACCGGCACGATGGTTCAAGCGGTCGCTGATCCTGCATGGATGCAGCGCGTGTTCGTCGATGCAAAGCCGCCGCTGATTTTGCTCAAGCCGTTTACGGGTCATACCATCGGTGCCAGTGGTCTGCTTGAGAGCGCGATCATCGCCGGATTTTTGAAAAGCCGCCGACTGCCGGGAAATGTGAAAGGGCTGAGCGCGCCGCAGGGATTCGTTTTGCCGCATGATTCATTTGAGGTAGCAGGTCCCGTGGCAAAAGTTTCCAATGGCATGGGTGGTCACAACGCGTTGTTGGTCATTTCTCCCGCCTCCGCATGATGAAACGCATTGTTGTATCCGTGAGTGGACAGCAGTTGCTGGTGTTTGACGGCGATCGCTTGCTGGCCCGCTTCGAGGTGTCCACTTCGGCTAAGGGCATGGGATGTGAAATAGGCAGTTTGCGGACTCCCACCGGGCGCTTCAGAATTTCCGAAAAGATCGGTGATGGCGAAGCGGTCGGTACGATCTTCAAAGCTCGCGTTGCCTGCGGGGTGTGGCATGAGGATGATAAATCCGAGGATGATCTCATATTGACCCGAATTTTAAGGCTCGAGGGAATGGATTCGTGGAATCTTAACACCATGGATCGATTCATTTACATTCATGGCACCAATCATGAATCATCTATCGGACATCCGGTCAGTCATGGCTGCATTCGCATGGCCAATAGGGATGTCATCGGCCTTTATGACATGGTGGAAAGCGGTGACCGGGTGGAGATATATCCAGAAAATGAAGAGGGTTGGGCTGGATATATGTGGTAGATCGGTTAGAAATTTATAGCATATTATTAATAAAACTTTTTCTTGCTTTGATTTTTACATTCATGCAGGTTGCTCGCGCAATGAGCAGTAAATCAAAGAAAGCCAAATCTACCGGTGTGCGTTACACGCCAGAGCAGAAGAAAGAGATTGTTGATTTTGTACTTAAGTACAACGAAGCAAAAGGCCGCGGCGGTCAGAGTGCCGCTGTCAGCAAATTCAAAGTTACGCCGATCACCATTGGTGCGTGGCTCAAAGCTGCGGGAGTTTCCAAAAAGAAAGGCAAAACTGCCAATGCCTCCAAGCCGGCCAAGGCTAAAAAGAATGCTGCCAAGAAAGCCAAGAGAGGCTCTAAGAAGGGTGGCAAAGGCGTTGGCAAGCGATACAGTGCTAATGAAAAGCAAGAGGTTGTCGATTTCGTGAATGCTTACAACGCGGCGAATGGTCGCGGTGGTCAGAGTGAAGCGGCACGGAAGTTCAACATTTCCATTCTCACCGTCTCCGCATGGCTTAAAAAGTCCGGCGTGATCAAAGTTGCCAAGGCCGGCAAGGCCTCCAATGTTTCGGTTACAGTTCCCGCAGGTCTCACTTCGAAGGTAGCGAAACTTCTCGAAATGAGCGATCGCGTCCGCAAGGCAGAGGTCGAACTCGATAAGCTTCGCGCGGGCTACGAATCTCTCAAGGCATCGATCAAAGCGTCAATCTGATCTCGAGTAGAGCATTTGACTGAATCAAGGCCGTCTCTCGGAATGAGAGGCGGCTTTTTTGCGTCCTTGATTGCATTTCGTCAGTGGAACTTTCGGAAAAAAGTTTGCGCCATAACAGAGGCGCAAGATGGCTCTTAACCCCAACTTACCGAGGTGTTCATCTCCATCCATTTCATCGATTCCCCCTCGAACACGAAGCGTCCATGGAAATGGTTTTCTTCGAGCAGGAGTGGGAGCCAATGGCGGTCGTCTTCCCACATTTGGGTGTAGGGGATCGATGCGATCGGTGTCCAGAGCGGCACGGCCTCGTCCGTTTCGGTGGGTGTGCCGATGTGATCATCCGCGCGGAAGACGTGACAGAGGATGTGCGGCGAGTCGGACATCGAGAACCAGAGCTCGCCGATCTTGCGCGGGTTGAGGGGGGTGATGAGCAGCTCCTCCTGGGTTTCGCGGATGACGCATTGAAGGGGTGTTTCACCGGGATCGATCTTGCCACCGGGACCATTGATTTTTCCGGCGCCGAGGCCGCGTTTTTTTTCGATCAGCAGGATGCGGCCGTCCTTCACGACAAACATCAGCGTGGCTTGGATGCCGCCTTGCCACTGCGACCAATCGATGGGTGATGCGGCCATGAGGTGATGGGCTCAACTTGCCGAGCTGTAGGCTTCGACGCTGTCGCAGGTGCAGACGAGGTTGCGATCGCCGTGGACATTGTCGATGCGTCCGACCGAGGGCCAGAACTTGTGCTGGCGCAGGTAAGGCAGCGGGTAGGCGGCTTGTTCGCGCGGGTAGGGATGATTCCAGCTGTCGCCGCAGACGACTTCTGCCGGATGAGGTGCGTTTTTGAGCGGGTTGTCGTGCGGGTCGAGTTGGCCATTTGCGACGGCGGTGATTTCCGCATGGATCGAAATCATGGCATCGCAGAAGCGGTCGATTTCCGATTTGGATTCCGACTCAGTGGGTTCGATCATCAGAGTGCCGGCGACCGGCCAGCTCATGGTGGGGGCGTGGAAGCCGTAGTCCATGAGGCGCTTGGCGACATCCTCGACGGTGATGTCGCTGGCTTCGCTGAGCGGGCGGACATCGATGATGCATTCGTGAGCGACCAAGCCGTCGTTGCCGGTGTAGAGGATCGGGAAAAACGGTGCGAGGCGTTTGGCGATGTAGTTGGCGTTAAGGATCGCGACTTCGGTGGCCTCCTTGAGTCCGCGCGGACCCATCATCGCGATGTACATCCATGAAATCGTGTTGATCGACGCGCTGCCCCAGGGTGCGGAGCACACCGGGCCATCGTGTGCCACGAGTTCGCGGTGGCCGGGCAGGAAGGGAACGAGTTGACTGGCGACGCCGATCGGGCCGACGCCGGGTCCGCCACCGCCGTGCGGGATGCAGAAAGTTTTGTGGAGGTTGAGGTGGCAAACATCGGCACCGATGAGGCCAGGGCTGGTGAGGCCGACTTGGGCATTCATGTTGGCGCCATCCATGTAGACTTGGCCGCCGTGTTGGTGAATGAGCTGGCAGATGTCGCGGATGCTGGATACGAAAACGCCGTGGGTGGAGGGGTAGGTGACCATCAACGCGGCGAGATTGGCCGAGTGTTCGATGGTTTTTTGGGTGAGATCATCGACATCAATGTTGCCGGATTCGTCGCATTTCACGCCGACCACTTTCATGCCGACCATCACGGCGGATGCCGGGTTGGTGCCGTGTGCGGAGACCGCGATG
>CAZXHZ010000077.1:0-1903 GCA_964639755.1 uncultured Luteolibacter sp.
GGAATGGTGCCGGCTTGTGTGCCGGGGGTGATGAAAGAACTCGGTATTCTTTCACTCGAAATCCAGCGCATGCCGAAGTCCTCCGATGTCGAGTTTTCAAATCCCGCGCAGGCTCCGTACTTGAGTGTCGTGAGCCCTTCAACCCACGACATGCCGACGCTGCGCGGATGGTGGCGGGAGAATATGCATGTGAGCGGTCAGTTTGCCTGGAAGATGCTCGGTGTGGCATTCCCGCCGACGGATCTGTCGGGCGACCTTGCGGCGCAAATCATTGATCAGCATCTCCATTCGCCGGCGATGTGGGCGATTTTTCCGTTGCAGGACCTGCTGGGCATGGACGAGCAACTGCGCAATGTGAATGTCGACATTGAGCGTATCAATGTGCCGGCGATCATGCCGTTTTACTGGAGATATCGCATGCATCTCGGTCTCGAAAAGTTAGCCAAGGCCAGCGGATTCAATAAGAGGTTGCGGGAAATGATCGGAAATTCCGGGCGCTGAGAGGCTGGAAAATTTCGTTGAGGATGCCTTGACCTGTCGGGCGTGGGGGCAATAGGGTTCGCGCGGTTTTAGCCGAACTTTTCCCACGACCGCCAATGAATATTCACGAATACCAAGCCAAAGAGCTTTTTGACCGATTTGGAGTCCCCAGCCCTAAGGGTGCTGCGGCATCGAGTGCCAAGGAAGCGGGCGACGCCGCTGCGGCGCTCGGAGTCAAAAACCTCGTCGTCAAGGCCCAGGTGCATGCTGGCGGACGCGGTAAGGGAGTTTTCAAAAATGGCTTCAAGGGCGGGGTTCATCTCGTCGAGTCGGCCGAGAAGGCCGCGGAAGTTGCTGGCAAGATGCTGGGCGAAGTGCTCGTCACCAAACAGACCGGTGACGAAGGCCGCCTAGTGCGCAAAGTGATGGTCGCTGAATCGGTGGAGATCAGCCGCGAGCTTTATCTCGCGATCCTCGTCGATCGTCAGACCAGCAAGCCAGTGATCATCGTATCGACCGAAGGCGGCATGGACATCGAAGAGGTGGCCGAGCGCACGCCGGAGAAAATTTTGCGCGAGTATGTCAATCCGCTCGGCGGCTTGCAGGCCTATCAGGTGCGCAAGATGTGCAAGAAGCTCGATCTTCAAGCCCACGCCAAGCAGTTCAGCCAACTGATCAATGCACTCTACAAGCTTTTCATCGCGCTCGATTGCTCGATGGTCGAGATCAACCCACTGGTGGTGACCACTGACAATCAGGTCTACGCGCTCGATGCGAAATTCAACTTCGACGATAACGCGTTGTACCGTCATCCGGAAATTTACGCGATGCGTGATCATGACGAGGAAGACCCGCGCGAAGTGGCGGCCGCCGAGCACGAGCTCAACTACATCGGTCTCGATGGCAACATCGCTTGTCTTGTGAATGGTGCCGGCCTCGCGATGGCGACCATGGACATCATCAAGCACCACGGAGGTGATCCTGCTAACTTTCTTGATGTTGGCGGTGGCGCTTCCAAGGACCAGGTGACAGCGGCCTTCAAGATCATTCTCGGCGATCCGAATGTGCGCGGAATTTTCATCAATATCTTCGGCGGCATCATGGACTGCAACATCGTCGCTGAGGGCGTGGTTGCCGCAGCGCGTGAGACTGGGCTTTCGCTGCCGCTGGTCGTGCGACTCGAAGGCAACAATGTCGAGGCCGGCAAGGCCACGCTCGCCGCATCGGGGCTCAACATCGTTTCCGCCGACGGCATGGATGACGGTGCCGCCAAGATTGTCGCCGCCGTTGCCTGATTTCATTTTCACAAACAACCGAAACTCCTTTCAACCATGTCCATTCTCATCGACGAAAACACCAAGGTGCTCATCCAAGGCATCACCGGAAGCTTTGGAGCGCGCCACACGCAGCTTTCACTCGAATA
>CAZXHZ010000078.1:0-21913 GCA_964639755.1 uncultured Luteolibacter sp.
CCATGGTTCCTCGACCAGCAACTCGCACTCGGCGGCGAGCTGTTCTACAAGCAGTCGACCTACTTCAGTGATTACTACGATCAAACCAACGCCGGCGGCGCACTTTCCCTACGCAAACCACTCGGCAACAAGGCCTCGATCAAGGGCGAGTATCGACTTGAAAATGTGAACATCGATTCGGAAGTCGATGCGAACGATTACGGCGGCAACGGCAACCTTTCGGAACTCTCCGAAGAAAACATCGGCGGCGATTACCTGCGCAGCGCACTCGGCGTGAACTATGTGTATGACAACCGCGACAGCAGCATCCAACCGCGCAACGGTCACAAGTTTGATGCAGGCCTCACCTACGCCGGCCTCGGTGGCGATGTCGACACGATCAACCTTTCGCTCCAAGGCCAGAAGTACTGGAACCTGAAGTGGGACTCGATCTTCTCGCTCAATGGTGAAGTTGCCTTCGTCGACAGCATCGGCGGCGATGAGATTCCGATCTTCGAGCGCATGTTCCTCGGTGGTGGCCGCACGCTGCGCGGATTCGAGTTCCGCGATGTCGGCCCGCGCGACACTGGCTATACCAACGAAGTCTACGGCGGCAACTCACTCGGCTACATCACCGCCGAATACACCATTCCGATCATCGAATCGATCCGCGCCGCAGTCTTCACCGATTCCGGTTTCGTGAATAGCGACAGCTGGGATCCCAACCCCGGCGATCTCTACACCGATGTCGGCGTCGGCGTTCGCATCAAGCTCCCCATCAGCCCAATGCCGCTCGCCCTCGACTACGCCTTCCCGGTTTCCTCACCCGACGACGAAGCCGACAAGGGCGGCCAGTTCAACTTCTACCTGAACTACCAGTACTGATCGGACCACAAGGTCATCGATCGAAATTCTCTGGCGGAGCCACCCCAATGGCTCCGCCAATTTTTTGCACACCTCGAGGAGGGAACCGCGAAAGGCACGAAGAAATCCTCGGAAATGACCACTGATTTACTGATTTGTGATGAGTGAAAATCAGAACCGAAAACACTTCTTCTCTTCTGTCTTCAGTCTTGAAGTCTTCCGTCTCTCCCATCAGCGACAGACCGCTTCAGCCGAGCGCATGCCATCCATTGCTGCGCTCACGATGCCGCCGGCGTAGCCCGCGCCTTCCCCGCAGGGAAACAAACCGGCGATCTGTGGATGCTCGAGTGTGTCATCGCGCCGCGGGATTCGCAGCGGCGAACTTGTTCTCGTTTCAAAGCCAAGCAGCAATGCCTCCTTCGACGCATAGCCGCGGATCTGACGATCAAACAATCGCAAGCCCTCGCGCATCCGCGAGGTGATCCACGATGGCAGCAATTCATGCAAAGGTGCAGAATTGAGCCCGGGGAAATAACTCGTCTCGGGCAGATCGGCGGAAATTTTTCCCGAGACATAATCCGCCACGCGTTGGGCTGGCGCGACCTGACCTCCCCCGCCCGCCTGTTTCGCCGTGCGCTCGAGTTGCTTCTGAAAGGCAATGCCGGCAAGGATGCCATGCTCTTTTTGTAAATGCCGCAAGTCCTCGGGCTCAACCGTCGAGACCATGCCCGAATTCGCAAATGGCGAGTCACGCCGCGATAGGCTCATGCCATTGACCACCACCTCGTCGTTCTCGGTCGACGCGGGCACCACCCAACCACCAGGGCACATGCAAAACGAATGCACGCCGCGGTCGCGGATCTTTGTCGCGAGACGATAACGCGCGGCCGGCAGCAAACGCGGCCGCTCCTCCGCGCGGCCAAGATGGTACTGGATCCTGTCGATGAACGGCTGCGGATGCTCGATGCGAAATCCCACCGCAAAGGGCTTGGGCTCGAGCAGGATTTTTTTCTCCGCCAAAAGCCGGTACACATCACGCGCCGAATGCCCTGTGGCAAGGATCACCGCATCGCCGGAAATTTCCTCGCCTGCAGCGGTCACAACGCCGTGGATTTTCCCATGCTTGAGCAGAAAATCGACGACCTTCGTTTCAAAGCGCACTTCACCACCCGCCGCAATGATCGATGCCCGCATCGCCTTGACGACATTCGGCAAAAGGTTCGATCCGATGTGCGGATGCGCGTCGGTGAGCACGCGCTCGGGCGCACCGTGCGCGACAAGGATCTCGTAAACCTTCGCCACTGGCCCGCGCTTGGTCGCGCGCGTGTACAACTTGCCATCCGAAAATGTGCCAGCCCCGCCTTCGCCGAAGCAATAGTTTGATTCCTCGATCACCCGCCCTTCGCGCAGGATCGGCGCCAAATCAAAACGCCGCGCGCTCGCGCCCTTGCCACGCTCGAGGATGATCGGCCTCACACCCAACTCGAGACAACGCAGCGCCGCAAACATGCCCGCGGGACCGCAGCCGACAATCACCACCACCCGAGCATTCGGGGGCAAGGGTGATGCCGACCACTGAGGCTTTGGCCATTCGGGCATCACCCCGTCCACCGCCACATCCAGGCGCAGCTGCACCTTGATCGCCTTCTGTCGCGCATCGATCGAGTGCTTGCGCAAAACCATCCCGCCAATCCTCGCAACCGGAATCCCAAGCTTGGCCGCCGCAGCCTCGCGCCGCGCCGCATCATCTTCGGAACGATCCAAAGGCAGCACGATATCAATGCTTTCGATGCGAATTTTCACACTCCAAAAAATTTCAGTCCCTCACTCGCGCACCGGCCGCTTGCGACCTGCGTCGTCCACATTCACCAATGTCACCCGCGTTGAGAAAATCGGATCGCTGCCCGCCTTTTCATCATGCACCTCGACGGCATAACAAACACTCGTCGTGCCCTCGCGCGACAGCGTGCAGGAAATTGTCAGGATCGCGCCCTGTCTCACGCCATGATGAAACTCCACACGATCCATCCCCACAGTCACAAAGCGGCATTGCGGGAACTCCAAACTCGCGGCGATCCAACTCGCCTCGTCGACCCATGCCAGTAGTCGCCCCCCGAAGAGAAATCCATGGTGATTGAGATCACCGGTAAGAACAAGATGTTGCGTCTGCATGCGGCATTACCAGCGACGGCGCGAGGAATCCTTGATGATTTTTGCGTCAATAGACCACAGCCCCGCACCGGTGAAAATGATCGCAACCAGCGGCACGAGATATAACAAAGCCGGCTCTTTCGCGACTGTCACGCCCGGCCCGATAAACCAAGGAGCACCAGCATGGATATTGAATGCCGCGACCACCATCATGAACGCAAGCAGGAATGCGGCAGATCGCGTCGCGAAACCGATAACGACAAACAATGCACAGACTACCTCACCCACAAGCGCGGCGATCAGGCTCACAGGCGGCGACATCAGGCTCAGCGGGAAAAAATCAGGCACTGGAAAGGAGTCCTTGAGTTTGGCAAATGCCATCAGCTTCGGCAAACCATGACCACACAACATCATCGCACCCGTCATGAACCTGAGCGCAAAAATCCCGCTCGCGGAATTGCGATCACGCGTGCCGCAATCGAAGAGAAATTTTTTCATGATACGGAGGGGCTAGATTCTGCGGGAGAAATCGTGATCCGCTTGAGCCTTTCATCACCTTCCGGCGAGTGAGTCTCGATGCCGGGAATGTCCTTGAGAATTTGATAAGCCATGCGCCGGTAGTAGGCATTCAAAGGCCTCATGCGATGGGGCGTGCCGGATGCGATCACCCGCTCGGCAATGCCACGAATTTCGGCCGCCATTTGATCCTCGCGAATCGTTCGAAAGTGTTCGCAATCAACCTTGATCCTGGCGGACTCCGGCAAACGCCGACGCAAAATCCGGTTCACCAGATACTGAAGGTCGTCGAGGCGATCACCATCCCGCCCGATGATGAATCGGCTTTCGGCAGAACGGATCTGAAGGCATGGGCCATCCAAGGACTGCTCAATCTCGAGCGTGGCCGGCACGCCGAGGTGCCCGAACATGCTATCGAGAATTTTCGAAGCAACTTCCGTTTCATTCATGCCCGCATTCTATGCGGATTGAACAATTGGTCAACCACCCCTGTGACAATGTTTTGCAATTACCCGCTTGGCAAAAACTTTGCCACCTACCAGTCTGCTCATTGAAATAAGCCACATTAAGCCCCAAATGATGCGGGCACAGTCACTTTCCGCGCAGCAAAAGACCATGAACCAACCCCCAAATTCAAAAGAGGAAATTTACGGCCAACTTCCGGACGGCCGCCCGGTCAGGATCTATACCCTAACCAATGGCAAGGGGCTCATGATCCGGGTCATGGAATATGGCGCGATCCTTGTTTCCGTCGAGGTTCCCGACATGGCGGGAAATGTTGCCGATGTGACACACGGCTACGACACGCTGGAAGGCTGGCTCGGCAATAATAGTTATTTTGGCGCGAGCATCGGACGTTTTGGCAACCGCATCAGGAACGGCAAATTCGAGCTTGATGGCATCCATTACACTCTGGCGACCAACAATCAACCAGGCGGGCTTCCTTGCCATTTGCACGGAGGCTCAACCGGCTTTGATAAAGTCCTGTGGTCGGGCAAAATGATCGGAGAAAACCGCGTGGAATTCACTTACCAATCACCAAATGACGAGGAGGGTTATCCGGGTAATCTTGAAGCAAAGGTGATTTACACCCTCAATGAGGATAACGAGTTTAATTGGGAAGCCACGGCCAAAACGGATGCGCCGACGATCATCAACATGGTGCATCACACTTATTGGAATCTCACCGGAGATCCCACCCGTTCGATCAACAGCCATGAACTGACGCTCAACGCGCGTCATTATCTCCCCACCGACGAAGGCTTGATCCCAACCGGCGAAATCGCCGAAGTTGCTAATACACCGATGGACTTCACCAAGCCAACCGCGATTGGCGCGAGAATGGAGGCCGATTTCGAGCCGCTCAAATTTGCCGGCGGATACGATCACTGCTGGATTCTCGAAAAAGGCGGCGAACTTCAGTATGCTGCTAAATTGAGGGATCCATCCTCGGGGCGGATCATGGAGGTGCTCACCAATCAACCGGCCATCCAGTTCTACGGAGGCAACTTCCTGGATGGCTCCCCCATTGGTAAAAATGACATTCCGTATACCAAACACAGCGCCCTTTGCCTTGAAACCGAAGGCTTTCCCGATGCACCAAATCAACCCACATTTCCTTCAGCCGTCCTACGCCCCGGCGAAATCTATCACCACAAGCTAGTCCATCGCTTCTCACATGATTGACAGCCCAAGGCCTTTTCATCTAAACCTCCGGAAGCCATTACTCCACCCATGACATACCCCAACCCATTACTCCTCCTTGCATCCAGCTCACAAAGCATCGACGCGAGCGGATTTGCGAAACAGATCGATCTCAATTTGATTGATTATTCGATTCTTGGAATCTACCTCGCCTTTGTCATCGGAATAGGTTTCGCGCTCAAACGCTACATGCGCAGCGCCGAGGACTTCCTGCTATCCGGGCGCTCGATTCCAGGCTGGGTTACCGGTCTGGCATTCATTTCCGCCAACCTTGGCGCTCAAGAACTGATTGGCATGGCCGCCTCTGGCGCGGAATACGGCATCATGACCTCCCACTTCTATTGGGTGGGCGCCATCCCGGCGATGGTGTTCCTTGGTGTCTTCATGATGCCGATGTATTACGGATCAAAAGCCAAATCCGTCCCGGAGTATCTGAAAATGCGCTACGATGAACGCACCCGCACGTTCAACTCGGTTTCGTTCGCGTTCATGACAATATTCTCCTCGGGAATCTCAATGCACGCGCTTGCCGACCTGCTCAATGCCCTGCTTGGATGGAACTACACGCTTTCACTCGTCGTCACCTCTGCAATCGTTCTTGCCTATGTGCTCAAGGGGGGCCTCAGCTCCGCGATTTACAACGAGGTTTTGCAGTTTTTCATGATTGTTTTCGGCATCGCCCCGCTGGCTTACATCGGCCTCAAGGATGTCGGCGGATGGCAGGGGCTGGTTGCGAAAATCAGCGCCAACAATCCAGCAGCAATGCATTCTTGGGCGGGCACAGCCGATACCGCCAATCCGCTCGGCGTGCCATGGTATGGCATTCTTTTCGGTCTCGGCTTCGTGCTTTCGTTTGGCTACTGGTGCACGAATTTTGCCGAGGTGCAACGCGCACTTGCAGCAAATTCCATGGGAGCCGCACGTCGCACGCCAATCATTGGAGCGATTCCCAAAATGCTGTTTCCAGCAATTGTGATCCTTCCAGGCATGATCGCTTACGGATTGAGCAGCGATGCGGTAGCGGGCGGCTATTCGATTCCACTCAAGGACGGAGCGCCGAACTACAATCAAGTGTTGCCCTCGATGATTTTTCACTATTTCCCCAATGGTCTTCTCGGTCTGGCACTGACCGCCCTGATGGCCTCTTTCATGTCGGGCATGGCCGCCAACGTGACCGCCTTCAACACCGTGTGGACTTACGACATTTACCAACAGGCATGGGGTCGCAACAAAAACGACTCGCAACTGCTCCGGATGGGGAAAATTGCCACCGTGGTTGGGATCGTGTTGGCCATCGGTTGCGCCTTCATCGCGGCAAAGTATAACAATATCATGTCAATCCTGCAGCTGGTGTTCGGCTTCGTGAATGCCCCCCTGTTTGCGACCTTCCTGCTCGGCATGTTCAGCCGCCGCTCCAACAACACGGGAGCCTTCTGGGGACTGATGATAGGCACAACCGCAGCAGTCGTTTTCCACGGCATTTGCTTCGCCAGCGGCAACCCTCCCGGCGTGAAGGGCGCATGGATCAGCCCAATGATCGAATTTCCCAAAGAAATGTCACAAGGATTCTGGGTGGCCATCGTCGCTTTCAGCGTAACCTTTGTCGTCAATGCGTTACTGTCCCTACTCACCAAGCGAACCAAGTCCGATGACGAACTTCGCGGATTGGTTTATTCACTCACCGAAAAACAACTTTCCGGCAACGATCCATGGATCATGCGCCCCGCGGTTCTTGGCATCATCGTGATGATCGCAGCGATTATCCTCAATTTCATCTTCTGGTAAAAAACTCAACATTCAATCATATGGACCTCCGACTACCTATTGGCTTGGTATTTACCATTTATGGTTTGCTTTTGAGCGTCTACGGACTCTTTACAAAAGGTTCCGCCATGTACGCAAAATCGCTGAACATTAACATCAACACGGGATGGGGCATTGTCATGCTCATCTTTGGTCTCATCATGCTCCTTCTCGCAAAACGCGAGAAGAAAAGCTGACTTTGAGATCCCCTACCCCACATTGCATGAGGATTTCCCGCTTCACGGGTGGCATAGCACAAACCAATGGCTATCTTATCGAAACCAGTGACGGAAATTTGCTCATCGACGCGCCTGAAGGAATCGTTGCATGGCTCGACTCAAAAGGCATAGCCGTCGACAAGCTCCTCCTCACGCACCAACACTACGATCATGTGACGGATGCCGCGGCACTTCAGTGTCGCGGCACAAAAATCCATTCACACTCCCACTACTCGACCGAGCTCACGCTTGAATCCGCTGCGCGCGCTTGGGGCATGCCAATCCAAGTCGAGCCTTACCAAGTCGATGCGTTGATTCATCCCGGCTCCCCCCTTGAAATCAAAGGCATGCAAATCACCACAGCTCATGTTCCAGGCCATTCGACCGACTCAGTGACCTTTTACTTCGCTGCCAATTCCGTTTTATTTTCGGGCGACACGCTCTTTGCAGGATCAATCGGCCGCACCGATCTTCCTGGCGGCAGCACCACACAATTACTCGATGGCATCCGCAGGCACCTCTTGACGCTACCGCACGAAACCACAGTTCTCTCCGGCCACGGTCCGCAAACCACCATCGGGGACGAGCTCGAAGACAATCCCTTTTTGAGCTGATCAACTCGTCAAGATGACCAAATTCCGTCCATGCATCGACCTCCACCAAGGTCTTGTAAAACAAATCGTCGGAGGCACCCTCCGCGACGATTCGCTGCCCGCGGAAAATTTCGTCTCGAAAAAATCACCCGCATGGTTTGCTCAACGCTTCCGCCAGGATCAACTCACCGGCGGTCATGTGATCATGCTCGGCCCCGGCAACGAAAACGCCGCCAAAGAAGCGCTCGCCGCATGGCCCGGCGGACTCCAGATCGGCGGCGGCATCAATGCGATTAACGCACGCGCATGGCTCGACGCCGGAGCCAGCCATGTGATCGTCACCTCCTCGCTGTTTGATCCGAACGGAAAATTCCTGCCACACGCGCTTGAAGAAATCAGCCAATCCTGCGGCGCGGAAAAATTGGTGATCGACCTCTCATGCCGCCGCGGCACCGATGGTTGGATCGTCGCAATGAACCGCTGGCAAACGCTCACCGACCTCACCGTCACCCACGCCACCCTCGACCGCCTCGCGCCGTATTGCGCGGAGTTTCTCATCCACGCCGCCGATGTCGAAGGTCTGCGCGCCGGCATCGACCGCGAACTCGTCGCGCTGCTCGGCACTTGGGGGGAAATTCCCATCACTTATGCCGGCGGCGCGGCTTCGATGGACGACCTCCGCGCGATCGATGCCGCCAGCGGCGGCCGCATCGACATCACGGTCGGCAGCGCGCTCGACCTCTTTGGTGGTGACCAACTCCGCTACCAAGACCTCGTGGCATGGAACCAACGCCCGGCATAGAATTGCCCGAATGCGATTGCAGAGTTCCCCACTAAATTCCTATCCTCCGCCCGTGGCACAAGGACACCCGATCGCGACCAACGATGATGTGGCGGCAAACCGCAAATTCCTGCGTTCGGTTTTCCACTCGATGCTTCGCGCGCGCCTGTTGGAAAACAAACTCTCCAGCCTCTACAAGGCCGGCAAAATCGTCGGTGGCGTCTATCTCGGCCGCGGCCAGGAAGCCGTGAGTGCCACGCTCGGCACCGCACTGATCCCCGGTCAGGATTTCTTTGCTCCGCTGATTCGCGACCAAGCCGGCCGCACCGCCTTCGGCGAGCCGCTCATCGATTGCACGCGCACCTACCTTGGCTCGGCTTCGGGCCCGATGCGCGGACGCGATGGCAACATCCACCGCGGTCGCCCGACCATGGGAATGCCCGCCATGATTTCCCATCTCGGCGCGCAAGTCCCGGTGGTCGCCGGCATGCTTTTTGCCAAACGACTCCAAGGCACACTCGCCGGACGCGTCGGCGCCACCTGCGTCGGCGATGGCGCCACCTCGACCGGCGCTTTTCACGAAGGACTCAACCTTGCGGCGGTGGAAAAACTTCCGTTGGTCGTGATCGTCGCCAACAACCAGTTCGCTTACTCGACCCCGAACACCCGACAATTCGCATGCCACGATCTGGTTGAAAAAGCGCGCGGTTACGGCATCGGCGGATTTGCTGTCGATGGCACGGACCTGCTCGCTTGCGCCTCGGTCATCACCGAAGCCGTTCGCCGCGCCCGCGATGGGCGCGGCCCGCAAATGGTCGTGGCACACCTGTTGCGACTCTCCGGTCACGGCGAACACGACGATGCTTCATATGTGCCACGCGAAAATCGCGAAGACCACTACGGCCGCGATTGCATTGATATCGCGACCCGCCAACTCATCGAGCAAGGAATCGCCACCGAAGAGGAAATCAAATCATGGCATCAGCAGTTTGCCGATGAAGTTCAGCGCGCTGTCGCCCAAGCCCAACAAGAAGCCGTGCCCGATCCCTATCGCGAAGACTGGTCGGCTCTTTCCTCACGCATCAGCGCGGTCCACCAACACCCTAAACCGACAGCCCAGCAATCGTGAGCGTCACCTACATCGATGCCATCCGCGAGGCACAGGAAACCCTCCTGCGCGAGGACCCGCGCGTCTTTATTTACGGCCAGGACATCGCCACTTTTGGCGGAGCTTTCAAAGCCACCAAAGGTCTAGCCGAGGCTTTTCCCAACCGCGTCTTCGATTGCCCGATCTCCGAAGACGCGATGGTCGGTCTCGCCGTCGGCGCCGCCATCGAAGGCATGCGCCCGATCGTGGAAATGCAATTCGCGGATTTCTCATCGATCGCATTCAACCAAATCGTCAACCAAGCCGCCACGCACTTCTATCGCACCGGCGTACCAATCCCGATCACCGTGCGCCTACCCTCCGGCGGCACGCCCGGCTCCGGGCCCTTTCACAGCCAAAGCATGGAAGGCATCTACGCGCAGTACCCCGGCCTCGTCGTACTCACCCCGGCATCCGTCTCCGATGCCTACCACATGCTCATCGATGCGGTCGCACTCGATGACCCGGTCATTTTCTGCGAGCACAAATTCCTCTATCGTTGGCTCAAGGCAAAATCGATCCAAAACGACCACCTGCCAATCGGCCAAGCCCGCATCGTCCGCCCCGGCAAACACGCCACCGTTGTCGCTTACAGCGCGATGGTTCACGAAGCGGTACGCGCCGCCGAGCGCCTCCACGAAGACGGCTGGGAAATTGAAGTGGTCGACCTCCGTTCGGTGAAACCGCTCGACATGGACACGGTACTCGCATCGGTCGCCAGGACCGGCCGCCTGCTCGCCGTCGGCGAAGCTTTCCCGTGGGGCGGTGTTACTGCCGAAGTCGTCGCTCGCACCGTCAGTGAAGGATTCCACCTGCTCGACGCACCACCACAACGCCTCAACGCTCGCGACACTCCCGTACCCTACCATCCAAAACTTTGGGCCGCACACCGACCCACACCGGAATCGATCCAAGAAGCCCTCCGCAAACTCCTCAATTTCTAAACCAATTAAAATTTTCCCGCGCAGTTGAAACACCGAACTCCACGCACACCATGCCCATCGTTCCGATTCTGATGCCCCAACTCGGCGAATCCATCGCCGAAGCCACCGTCATCCGACTCGGATTCAAGGTCGGCGACATGGTCCGAACCGATCAGGAAATCATCGAGGTCGAAACCAACAAGGCAGTCATGGGCGTGACCACGCTCTGCGACGGAGTGATCGCCGAAATCCGCGCTAAAGAAGGCATTTCTTACTCGGTCGGTTCTCTGCTCGGGCTGCTCGAAGTGACCGAAGAGGAAGTCGCACGCACTGGCGTTGACACTCTGGACGCCAGCACCGATGCGCGAAAGCCAGCAAACGAAATTGAGAGCCAAGGTCCACAAGCCGAGGCTAATCTCCACTTCGCGCTCGACGAATCCGACGCCTACGAGGAAGCGCCCGCGATCGAGCCAAATGTGAAAGGCCTGCCCGTCCCGACCGGCACGATGGGCGCTCACTACATTTCCCCGCGCATGCGCGCCCGCATGGATGACCTCGGCCTGCGCGAGGCGGATATTTCTGCCGTCGTCGGCACCGGCGCAGGTGGCCGCGTCACGGTCGCCGACCTTGAACGCTTCCTCGATTACCTCGATGCATGGCCAAGCGTATCAGCATCTCCGATGCGCCTCGCCGTTGCCGATGCGATGCGCCGCAGTTGGACGCGCCCGCTCGCCACCGTTGGCTTGCCCACATTGCTCGACCGCGTACTCGAACACCGCCGCACCCACACGCCAAAACCCGGACTCACGCTTTACCTTCTGCGCGCCTTCGCGCTCGCACTCACGGAAAACCCAGCAACCGCCGGCTACCTGATCGGCGACAAGATCGTTCACCCACGCTCATTCGATATCGGCGTTGCCGTGCAAGTCGAAGATGGCGTGCTCGTGCCAGTCGTGCGCATGGTCGATCAAAAACCACTGCGCGAACTCATCGCCGAATACGACGATCTCGTCGATCGCTCACGCCGCCGGCGGCTTTCCGAAGCCGACTGCAAGGGCGGCATCGCCACGGTTACGAACTTCGGCACCTTTGGCCTCACCACCGGCACACCGATTCCTTTGCCAAACGAGACTCTCATCCTCGGCATCGGCGCCGGCGTGAAAAAACCGGTGTGGAGCAATCAAACGGAAACATTCCTGCCCGCTACGACCGCCGACATTTTTCTCACCTTCGATCACCGTGTGGTCGATGGCGGCGGCGCGGGAATCCTGCTCCAACGCGTTTCGCAACTCATCCAACAGCCAGAGTTTCTTTGATCAATCCTTCGCCCGCACGCCGAGGCTGCAGAACGCTTTGATAAGCATGCCGTAAACACGAATTCTCGGCACCTTGACTTCAAGCCGCAGCGTGTCCCACGACGCGTTTTTCATCAGACCGAGGGTCTCCTTGGCAATCATCGCCGGCATCACGCTTGCCACTTTCAAACGACGCGTGGCCAACATCGATGCATATCGAAAACCATCGTCGATCCACAGGTCCGCTCGTTCAATCCAGCGTCGATGACATGCCATCAATGCCTCACGATCCGCAGGATTGGCCATCGGCAAATAACAACGACCTTGCGCGAGATCGGCCGGCAAATCACGCAGGATATTGATCAACTGCAAACCTTTGCCGTAACCAACTCCCAAGCGGATCATTTCACTTTCATCGGAATTGGAAAATTGATCACCCATCGTGAGGTACCCGAGCTTGGTCCAAAATTCCCCCACACAGCCCGCTACCCTCCACGCATAATCCTCCAGCTCGACCTCATCCTTCAACGCCACTGGCACAAAAGCTTCTGCAGATGCAAAGCGCTGCAAGTCGAGCCGCTGCCCCCCAATGATGGTCGCCACCACCTCACGCACCAAGGCCGCCTCCGCCGACGGTAAAGCACGCAGCCCAGCCAGACAATCACTCACCGCCTCAAGCAAACGCCGCTCACGAGGGTCCGCCACAGCATTGAGGACCTGCATCGACCAACGCGGCACAACATCACCCGCGGCCACCGCACGCGCAAATTCGTCCAAACACTCCAATCTCTGCTTCCCCGCCAAAGCCAAGCTGTCAGCCAGTGTGTCACTGGTCCGCGCCAACAGATACCCCAAACCCGCCGCTTCGCGCATTGCCTTGGGCAAGAATCGCAGACTCAAATAAAACGAGCGCGACACACCTTGCAGCAATGTTTTGTCGACCACTGTTCGCACTGATTCGACCCTAGCATTCCGTCCCCTCGTCGCAAGCTCATTGCCCCACGCCGGATTACTGATTGCCCTCTGACAAAATGTCCATATACAATCAAATCACAAAACATGAAATTCCCTACCGGAAATTGAATAACCTAAAATGAATAGTTCCGGCAAAACCGCGTCCAACACGTGCCCGACCCTCCCTGGTCCGGTGGTTTCGGATGCCTTTTCGGAACCACAGGACGAGGACTTGCCGTTCGTCATCAAAGCCCAGCAAGGTGACCTCACATCCTACGATGCGTTGGTCACCCGCCATCGGGGGCGCATTTTCTCCATGATCCGCAATATGATCCATAACGAAGCCGATGCATGGGATCTTTCCCAAGAAGTCTTCATCAAGGCATGGCATGCCCTCCCACGCTTCGAGGCCAAGGCGCGCTTCTCGACATGGCTCTACCGTATCGCCCACAACGCGGTCTATGATTGGAGCCGCAAACGCCGCATCGAAAGTGTCGGTGAACTCGACGACAGCATCCTCAGTCACGATCGCATCGATCCATCCTCGACCACCACGCCCAGCATGCATGAGCCCCCCGACAACTCGCTCGCCAATGGTGAATTACGCGTGAAAATCGAACATGCTCTGGGCAAACTTTCCGCCGAACACCGCCAAGTCGTGATTCTCAAGGATGTTCAGGGGCTTTCCTACAAGGAAATTTCCAGCATCATGGACAGCACGCTTGGCACGGTAATGAGCCGCCTTCACTACGCCCGACAGAAACTACAGACCCTGCTCAAAGATGAATATGCCGCCTGATGATGCCACCCTGGCCCTCTGGCTGGAGGACGAACTCGATGGCGAAGAATTCGCCAAAGTCGAGGCTTGGGCGCAAACCCAGCCAGACCAACTCGCCATGCGCGAGTCGGCCCGACAATGGAAGTCCATGATCAGCGCAGGCATCCCAGCCGCCGAAGAGCCGCCCTATGCTGATTTTTTCAACGCCCGCATTGCTCGCAGCATCAGGCAACACGAAGCGCAAAAAGCTCCCAAGCCAAAGCCGGGAAATCCAATATCGCTCTGGCGCAAATTTGCCCTCCCGCTAGCCGCATGCGTCGGCATGACCTTTACTTTCTGGCTTGGCATTCAGTCGCGCTCGATTCCGGTCATTGAGTCGATCGCCGAAATAACCGCACCCGGTGAAATGGCCCAAATCGCTGCCTCCGACGACCTATCCGCCACCGTTTACACACCGGAAAATGGAGTCCGCGCCCAGTGCTTCACCAGCGACGACGCCTCCGCCATCGTCATCATCCTCGAAGGACTCGCCGCCATCCCGGATTCGACCGATCTCACGCGCCAAACCGCGGCATCAGGCGTCCCGCGTGAAATCGATTCAACCGCCCAAGCCGACCTGCCGCCAAGCAAGGATCCGAACCCATGAGCACCCTTTTTCAAAAGCTGATCGCAGCACTGTTGGTGCTCATCCTCCACGGCTTTGCCATGGCGATCGAAGATCCCGGTCGCACCCGCATCGCCGAACTCAATGTCACGGTCTATCATGCTACCGATGGCGATCCTAACGCCGCCGGCCCGCGAGCCCTTCCCGTGCCCCAATCCACAAGCTCACGCCTCAGCAGCGAGGAATGCCTTCGCTTCAAGCACTACCGTCAAATAGGCCGCGATTCGAGTCCTTTGCTTCGCAGTTACGAAAGCTGGTCGCAACCCCTTAAACCCTCCGACGAAGTCATGCTTCGCGTCGAAGCCCAGGGGCAACCGACCAAAAAATCCGCATTGCTCGACTTGGAAATCTGGCTCAGTCGAAAAAAAATCCTGAAAATGGATGCGAAACTTGAGGATACTAAACCACTTTATGTCCTCGGTCCGGAATGGCGCAATGGCCGACTCATCATCGCCATCAGCCTTGCGCCCAAGAGCATGCGGAAGTAAGAGTGGGGCATGATTCGCCTATTCTGCCTGCTGCTGGCGCTCACTGCCGGC
This sequence comes from uncultured Luteolibacter sp., assembly GCA_964639755.1. Lineage (GTDB taxonomy): Bacteria > Verrucomicrobiota > Verrucomicrobiia > Verrucomicrobiales > Akkermansiaceae > Luteolibacter. The sequence goes on from CAZXHZ010000078.1 coordinate 14,910, forward strand.
GTCCACTCGGCCACACTCGAGTTCAGTAAAAAACTCATGGAGGTCCACGCCCCCGCCGATGTGAAAACCGTCACCACAGATTTCACCTTCACCAACCGCTCCGACAAACCGGTCACGATCTCCCGCTATGAATCGGCATGCTCGTGCATGAAGGTCGAAATCAGCGATGCAAAACTTCGCTACGCCCCCGGCGAATCAGGCATCATTCGCGCGGAATTCGACATGGGAAATTTCTCCGGCGAAGTCGATAAAACCATCGCCATTTGGCTCGAGGGAGACCCAAAAGACCAACCTTCAATCACACTCACCGCCCGCGTCCACATTCCCATCCTCATTACCATTGAACCCAAGACCCTTAAATGGCCGCTAAATGGCAATGCTGATCCGCAAATCATGCGTATTACCATGAATGATGAGAAACCCATCCACATTCTTAATGTAACCGGCTCATCGGAAAATTTTCGCCACGAACTCAAAACGACGGAAAAAGGGAAATCTTACGAACTGATCGTGACGCCACTTGATCTCAAAGCGCCAGGACTGTCGATTTTCCGTATCGAAACCGATTGCCCAATCAACAAACACAAAATCCAGCAGGCCTTTGCATTGATTCAAAAAAACTCCCCCAGCCAAGCAAATCCCAACCCATGAAGACCGGCTTTCAACTCGTTATTATTATTGCCGTCTCAATGGGCCTTGCAGGAATCTGCTATCTAATCAAAGGGCCTCCCATGAGGTCGCAACAATGCGATCCCGCCACCCGCAAGGCGGATGAAATCTGCCTTGGCGAAATCACCAACCCCATTGGCATCCTCTGGGTCGACGCCCGCGCACGCGCCGCATGGCAAAAAAATGGAATGCCCGAATCCATCCTCTGGAACCTCGACCCCGCCGAAGACATGCAGGCATTCGAAGTAAACAATGCAGAAAAAATCGCCACCGCTCAAATGGTCGTCGTCTATTGTGGTGATGAAAACTGCGGCGTGAGCCGACAAGTCGCCGAGCGCATCCGCAAGCTCGACCTGGGCCCGCAGATTCTCATTCTCAAAGGCGGCTGGCGGGCACTGAAAGAGGCCGGACGCGTGGGCAACTAAGATCCACATTTCACTCGCACAAAGCAGCACTTTCCACTTTCCCGCAAGGGTCCGCGCACCTAAGTTTCGGCCGCGATGAGCAGCTGCGGTCCGAAAATGAGAATGGATCCCGTTTTACACCGGGATAAAAAACCCTCATGGATCAAGGTCCGCCTGCCAAGCAACCCGGTTTTCTGGTCGACAAAATCCCTGATCACCGACCTCAAGCTCGTAACTGTCTGCGAAGAAGCCCAGTGCCCAAACCGCTGGGAATGCTGGAGCCAAGGCACCGCGACCTTCATGATCGCCGGCGAAAAGTGCACCCGTGCATGCGGATTCTGCGCGGTCAAGACTGCACGCCCTGATGCTCTTGAGGCGGATGAACCGCAACGCGTTGCCGAAGCCACCCAACGCCTCAACCTGCGCCATGTGGTCATCACGGCCGTTGCGCGCGACGATCTTCGCGATGGGGGTGCCGATCATTTCAAACAAACCATCGAGGCCGTCCGCGCTGTCAATCCGTCGATCATCATCGAGGTGCTTGTGCCGGATTTTAATGACCGCGATTGGGCCCTGCAAATGGTGATGGATGCCCGCCCGCACATCTTCAATCACAACATCGAAACAGTCGAACGCCTCACTCCGCTCGTCCGCTCGCGCGCGCAATACCAACGCAGCCTCACTGTGCTCAAAAAGGCCAAAGCCATGGTTGATGGCAAGGTTGCGACCAAGAGCGGCATCATGCTCGGGCTCGGCGAACGCCGCGACGAGGTCCTCCGTGCGATGGACGACCTCCGCGAGCACGATGTCACCGTTCTCACGCTCGGCCAATATCTGCGGCCGACTCCAAAACACCTGCCTGTCGTAGAGTACATCGAGCCCACCACCTTCGACGAATACCGTGAAATTGCCCTGCAAAAGGGCTTCCGCCATGTGGCCAGCGGCCCGCTCGTGCGCAGCTCTTATCATGCGGCCGACTTCCGACCGGAACTCGATGTGATCGAGGCGATCGAAGCCGATGTCCGCGCCACTAAAGGACTTGAGGTCGGCCCAGAACACCTGCGCCTGCCAAAGTTCAAAAGCGGGCTGGTGAAAGATCTTCCGTGATTCATCAAGCCAACCAGCATGAACCACTGGCTGATCAAATCCGAACCCGATGTCTTCTCCATTGAGGACCTCGAACGCGTTGGCCAAGAACCATGGACCGGCGTACGCAACTATCAGGCCCGCAATTTCATGTGGCGCGACATGAAGTCGGGCGACCTGGCGCTTTTCTACCACTCAAACGCCAAACCCACCGGCATCGCAGGCATCGCCCAAGTCATCGGCAGCCCCTACCCCGACCCCACCCAGTTTGATCCCAAAAGCGAATACTTCGACGCGAAATCTTCGCGCGACAACCCGCGCTGGTGGCTCGTCGATTTTGAATTCGTCGCCCGTTTCGCCGAGGTCATTCCGCTCGAAACAATCAAGCAGGACTCCAAGCTTTGCGAAATGATGGTCTGCCAGCGTGGCACCCGGCTCTCGATCAATCCGGTCGATACCGCACATTTCAAACGCGTCTGCAAACTGGGCGGTTGGAAATGATCATCGTAATTTTTCGGATGATGCAAGGCATCAACTCGATGAATTTGCATTCGAAGAATTTGGCATGGCGACCATCTCAATAGCTGTTGGAAAGCGTTGAAACCATCGCCTCGCCCGCTCGTTCGAGAGCCTCGGGAAGTGCATTGTTGCGGGCTGTTTGCAGGTTTGAGGTTACGAAAAACTGACTGGTGCCGACACTTGATCCGGAGTAGAGAACCCGGCCGCGGTCACGCGCATCACGCAGTGTCCACTGGAGGGTGGCGGCATTGCTCAACTGCTCAGGCAGCGCTGTGTCAAGGCGGCTACCGAGAACCAGCGAGTAAGAAATCGATGCCACACTACCTTCTAGCACGGCATCCGCATGATCCAGCGAGGTGATGCGGTAAGTGCCATCGGTGGTAAAAGCATTGACAACTGCCGAGGTCGCCAGCGCTTCCGCACGCGGGTGGAATGACTGATTGGAAAACATCGGCACATGGATGTTTTTCACTTTGGCCAGTTCCGGCGGCTTCTTCACGCCAAGGCGATACCCAGCGCATGAGGACAGGGCGCCGACGGCAAAGACCGCCAAAATCAACATTTGGAGTTGGTGCCTCATTCGCCGAGTTCCTTCAGGCGTGCCTGCGCCGCATTGCGAATTTTTTCTTCACCCCCGCGACGGACAATGTCGCGGTAATAAACCTTGGCGCTCTCGGTCTTGCCAGTCTTGAGATAAAACTCGGCGATGTCGTACGAACGCTGCAAATCCTGACCAGCCACTCCCTGCAGATGGCGGCGCGCCTCGGCATTGCGCGTGTGACCCGGGTACTGGATCAGATAATCATTGAAGGCTTCGCGTGCGAGATCGAGATTCGCTTGATTCTGGTTTCCACGCTTCGCGTCCTCCATGAGAATCACGCCAACGCGGAAAAGCGCTTCGGGCGCTTCGGGGCTGTCTGGTTGCTCACGCACCAACTCACGATACGCGGCGATGGCCTCCTTGCCCTTGCGCTTGGATTCGTAAAGTTGCCCCTTGGTGAAGTGCGCCTTGGAAGCAATCCGTGATCTTGGCGCATGCTTGCGCAACTGATCGAGCATCTCGACAGTCTTCTCGAGAGAGAGCTTCGACTTGATGCCCAGAAAATTGGTTTTGATCTGACCCTCGGCCGCTCTTTGCGCCATGCTCACCTGGCGATTAAGCACACCAGTGTACATGTCACTGCCGGGATAGCGTTCAAGAAATTTGTCGTAAGCCTTGAAGGCCGCGAGAATGTCACCCTTTTCTTCGAGCAGCTGGGCCTGGCGATATCGCGCCGTCGCGCCCGATTTGGCAAAAGGATACTCGCTCGCAGCCTTGTCATAAAACTTGATCGCACGACGGCGGTTGCCCGCATCGTCGGCTTGTTTGGCCTTCTGATAAATCTCCTCACCCTTGGCAGCTGCCGCACGCGTGTCACCGGCAAGGATTGGCATGTCAGCATCATTGCCACAAGAAACAAGCAAGCCGGAAAAAACAGTCAACAAAAGCGCTGCACGCCAATTCATAGCCACGATCATAAGCGCCCGACGAAACTCGGAAAGCTCAAAAAACAAACGCAACCAATTCATTTTCCGAGCTCGACCGAACGCCGCGTCGCCGCTGTCACCGCCTCGATCAACGCTGACCTCAATCCGTGCTTTTCGAGCTCCGCCAAACCGGCGATCGTGGTGCCACCAGGTGAAGTGACCATGTCCTTGAGCACTGCCGGATGCTCGCCGGTTTCAAGCACCATCGCGGCTGCCCCCCAGACAGTTTGCGCCGCCAAACGGATCGCGTCCGCCCGCGGCAATCCAGCCTTCACACCGCCATCCGCAAGCGCATCGATGACCAAATACGCATAGGCCGGACCACTTCCCGAAAGCCCGGTCACAGCATCCATGAGCCGTTCAGGCACCTCGACAGCCAAGCCGACTGAGCCAAGAATCCGCTTCGCGGTTTCGCTGTCCTTTTCGTGTGCAAGCTTCCCCATGCAAAAACCTGAGGCCCCCTTCCCAACCGCCGCAGGCGTGTTGGGCATCGCACGCACGATTCGTGCCTTGCCATCAACTGCTTGCTCCAATGCGGCAAGTTTCACACCGGCCGCAATCGAAATGACCAATGCCGGCGTCTTCGACACTGAAACCAAATGCTCGAGCGCCGCACAAGCATCGTGTGGCTTGGTGCACAGCAAAACGACATCACAATCCGCCAACGCCGAGATGTCGGTCGCTGACTTTGCGCCGGTAGCGCCGGCAAAATGCTCTCGCGCCGCAGCAACCGGATCAATGCCTGTTACTGCCGATGCCGCAACCGCTTCGGAGCGAATCGCTCCCATCACGAATGCCGTACCCATTTTGCCGCAACCGATGACACCAAGTTTCATGCACCAACATTACTTGGACGACCCACGCCAACACCAGCATCATTTTGATTGGTTAATTGCCGGAGATCGCCCCACGATACGGCATGAGGTCAATCCCACTGCGGCTATTCGGCATCATGATACCACTCCTTGGTCATGCCATGGGTGAAGTAGTGCCGGAGCTGGATAAAGCCATCCCAGATGCGGTCAAATCTCTTGTTGAGCCGCCTCAAACCGGCATACCGGAAGGCATCACCACCGCCGTGGCCACCGCAAGCGAATCCGCGCAAGCACATGTCAACCAAGGCCTCAGCCACCTCCATTTCGGCTGGGAGTTCGAAGCCACCCGTCACTTCGCCGCCGCCATGCGTGAAGACCCGGAATGCTTGCTCGCCCACTGGGGCATGGTCATGGCCTTGCTCGAAGGTGCACCCGAAACCATCGCCAACCGCAATGCCGCCGCAGAACGCATGATCTCACTCATCGAAGCTGGAGCCGGCACCTCACTCGAGCGTGATTACGCCTACGCCCTTCTCAAACAACTCACCGATGGCCCGGAAGCCGCCGCCAACGCCTTTCGCAAGGTAGCCGGCCATTTTCCCAACGACATGCAAGCCAGCGTGCTCGTAGCCCTCTTCACACGGGGTGGTTATGACATATCCGGCGAAGCCACTCCTGATCAGGAAAGCTCTGAAAAGTTGCTGCTCGATTGGATCAAAAAATCACCTGGCAACCCGGTGCCCCTCAACGCACTCCTTACCATTCGGGCCGAAACGCCCGACCTTTCCGGCTCTCTTCCCTACGCTCGGGAACTTTGCGCTGCCCATCCGGACTACCCGCCATTTCAACATCTGCTCGGCCATTGCGAATGGCGCTGTGGCAATCACCGCGAAGCTCTGGACGCATTTTCAAAATCCATCGCGCTTTTTGAAAAATGGATGAACGAAAACAAAGTCTCGCCCGCCGATTGTCCGGAGTGGTTCGACGCGCAATGCTACCGCATCGTCACTCTCAATTCGATGGGTCGTCGCCAGGAAGCATTCGACGCGGCCATCCAACTCAGCGAAACCAATCTCCCTGAAGAACGGAAAAAATCACCTGGCGCCCGCGTGTTGTGGTGGGAAATCAAAACCCTGCCGGCACGGCTCGCACTCGATGCGGGCACGCTCTCGCAATCAACCCCGAGCGAAAAAATCCTGCCCCCAGCCAGCACCGCTAAAGACCTGATGAAACATTCGCTCGCTCATTGGTGGATCAACGGCCTGCGCCTCGCGCTCGAAGCACACCGCCAGATTCAAGCCAACAAACTCGAAGAAGCGCGCAATACGATCAACGCCCTCAGCCAGTACGGTGAAATGATGGCCGCCAGCCAGAAACTCGCAACCCAATCGGCCGAACGCTCGGAATGGAATCGGGCTTTCCGCGCCCTTGAAATGATCACTGCCAACGCCCGCGGCCAACTCGCACTCGCCGGCCCCGAAGAAAACCGCAACCTCGCCTACAATTGGTTCAGCGCCGCCGCCGATCGGCAGACCCAAACCCCTATGATGAAAGCCCCGATGGTCTTGACTCCAATGACAGGACAGATCGGCGAATATTTCATGACCGCCAACAAACCCGCCGAAGCGATCGAAGCATTCGAAAAGGCGCTCAAGGCATTTCCCAACGACTCAAGGCTCATCGAAAGACTGGCCAGCGCCCGCGAATTGCAAATCAAGGCCTCTAGCAATCAGTTAAAGCAGCAAGACCGCTGACCCACCCGCATTTTCCGCCAAACTTGAAACTTGGAAAAAGCGGCTGGATCGCGGCAACCTAGGGCCATGCAGCAATCCGACATCGATGTCCGCCATGTCGCCAACCTCGCGCGACTCGAACTCAACGACGACGAAGTCGCGGTCTTTCAACCGCAACTCGAGGCGATCATTGAACGCGCTCGCTCGCTGATGCAGCTCGATGTCGCCAACATCGAACCCACCGCCCACCC
>CAZXHZ010000079.1:0-8316 GCA_964639755.1 uncultured Luteolibacter sp.
ATCGGTGATGTTGCGGACATGCATCGTGCGGGTGCCGCCGGTTTCGAGCGTGCGGCGCAGGACATCCTGAAGCACGAAGGTGCGGAAGTTGCCGATGTGGGCGGGTCCGTAAACGGTGGGTCCGCAGCAGTAGAAGCGGAAAGTCGAACCGTCGATCGGCCGGAGTCCGCGTTCGGTGCGGGTGAGCGTGTCGAAGAGCCTCATGCGCGGCGAGTTTGGCGATTGGCGGGCGTGAGCCAAGAGCAAATGGCTGGGGCGGATCGATCAGAGTGTAGGAAATTTCCGTTTCCTCTGAGATCGGTGTCTATGCTAGATGTGTTGCGTGAAACGCTTTCTCTGCATCATGGCGGTCATGCTGCCGGTGGCCTTGAGCCTCCAGTGTCATCGCGTCGGGCCGCAAGGTCGTGTTCGCGAGGGGCGCTTGGTGTCATCGTCGGCAGGCAAGACTTCGGTTTCGCGGATGTATCGCGAGGTGAATCTTCGCGCCGACATGGTCCCGCGCGGCCGCCATGGCCGCAAAGTCGTGAGGCCGATGCGGCCACGGTACATTACGATTCACAGCACGCAAAATTACCGTGCGGATGCCAATCAGCACTCGATCGCGCTCAAGCGTGGCGCACTGCGATCGCCGAAGACCAAAACCGGCAACCGCATTGGTTATCTCATTTGGCATTTCACCGTCGACGACCACGAAGCGATCCAGCACATGCCGATCAGCGAGCAGGGCGAGCATGCGGATTTTCATGGCCCGGGAAACCGTCTCTCGATCGGCATCGAAATGTGCGAGCACCGCGGCAGCAGCCGAAGGGCGACGATCGAGCGGACCGCAAAACTCACGGCGATCTTGATGAAGAAGCAAGGGATTTCGTTGCGTCATGTCGTGCCGCATTACCACTGGCCAAGGAAAGGCAGAAATCCGGCCAACAAGAACTGCCCGCACTTTTTGCTCGATAACGGCAAGCCCGGCAAGAAGTGGCGCTGGTTCCTTGGGCGGGTGAATTATTATTATCAGCGAATCTGAGATCGGATCATGAGTGAGCATGACTTGTCATCGCACGGCAGCGTAGCCAACCGCGTCGCGTCGTTGGAAAAAGGTGTGCGATATGTGTGCCAGCGTTGCGCGGCGTGCTGCAAGTGGCCGGGTGATGTGCGACTCGAAGAAGACGAGGTCGCGGCGATCGCCAAATTTCTCAATCTCCGTGAAGAAGAATTCATTGCGCGTTTCACCCGTTTGCGTAGCGACCGCATGGGGCTTTCGCTGATTGAGAAGGACAATCACGAGTGCGTGATGCTCGATGGCAACAGCTGTACGATTCAGGCCGTGAAGCCGATCCAGTGCCGTGGGTTTCCGAATCAGTGGAATTTCCCGGGTTGGCGTGAGGTTTGCGAGGCGATTCCGGTGCCGGATGGATCGGCCGAATGACGCAATTTTGGTTTCCACTTGCGAAGCGCTCGGAGGCGGTCCAATGATCTGACGACAAGTGATGGATGGATTCACCAGAGAAGCGCCCGGCGCCTTGAGGGTTTTGTTGGAGGACGCCCTCAAGCATGCCTTCGATTGCGATGAGGCCGGCAGAGGTGCGACGCTTGAGAGTTTGGCTGGCGCGATGGGAAAATCGCGCGAGGAGGCGGCGACGGCCTTGGGTGAATTGCGGGCGCGCGGCTTGTTGGTGGCGGCGGGCGATGCGCATCAGCTTTCCGAAGCGGGCAGAAAATACGCGCTGCAGGTCGTGCGGAATCACCGGATTTTTGAAACATGGTTGATGCGGCAAACCAGCACGCCGGCGGTCGATTGGCATCGTGAAGCGCATCGCGAGGAGCACCGGCTCGAAGCGGATGAGGTCAATGCCATGGCCGACCGCATGAACAACCCGCGCTATGATCCGCACGGGGATCCGATCCCGACGCGCGAGGGGCTGATGCCAAAGCGACCATTGCCATCGCTTGCCGCGTGGGCGGATGGGGTGCCGGCGCGCATTGGTCACATTGAGGATGAGCCCGAGGCATTGTTTCGCTTGGCGGGTGCTTTGGGTTTGGCACCGGGTACGAGGATGGATGCGATCGCGCATTTGGCCGATGGATCGGTAGCCGCAAAAGTTGAGGGCCGTGAGCTGGTGATTCCGGCGGCCGTTGCGGGATTGATTCATTTGATCGGCATCGATGTGGGAGATGATTTGCCCGCTGGTTTGGGGCGTTTGTCGGATCTTCGTGTCGGCGAAACGGCGGTCGTGCATGGGCTGGCACCAAGCTGCGTCGGGCCCGAGCGGACGCGTTTGCTGGATCTCGGCGTCGTGCCCGGAACCAAGATCCGCTGCGAATTTTCAAGCCCCTTTGGCAGCCCAAAAAGTTATGTGATCCGCGGAGCGATGATCGGATTGCGTGAGTCGCAGGCGAAACGGATTTTGATCCTCAGGCCGGCGGAAGTTTCATCATCGCAAAAAGCATGAAACCAACTTCCGAACATCAAGCCAGCGAAGCGTGCGTGACCTGTCCATCGCGTCAGGGTCGCTTGCAAAAGCTTGGACTGCGCGTGGATGACAGCGATTTTGTCATCGCGCTTGCAGGCAACCCCAACACTGGCAAGACCACGGTTTTCAATGCGCTTACCGGCTTGCGGATGCACACGGGAAATTGGCCGGGAAAGACCGTGGGTCGCGCGGAAGGTGGATTTTCCTATGAAGAAAAAAAATACCGGATGATCGATCTGCCGGGGACCTATTCGTTGTTGTCAGCCTCACCGGATGAAGAAGTCGCGAGATCGTTTTTGTTGTTTGGCAGGCCGGATGTGACGGTGATGGTCGTCGATGCCTCGTGCATGGAGCGCAACCTCAACCTTGTGCTACAGGTTTTGCAGATCACGCGGCGTGCGGTGCTTTGCCTGAACCTCATGGACGAGGCGAGGGCTCACGGGCTGAAGATCGACACGCGCAATTTGGCACGCGATCTCGGGGTGCCGGTGGTGCCGTGTGCGGCGCGGTCGGGTGAGGGGATTGCGGATTTGCTTAAGGAGATTTCGTTGATGGCAGCGCGTGCGGATGATCCGTTGCCGCGCAAGTTGCCGCTCGATGTGCGCGGGCTCACACAGGCCTTGGATAAGGTCGAGGCGGACCTGCTCGAGGTGTTTCCGGGTTTGGCGCAACCGCGTTGGGTGGCCTTGCGATTGCTTGAAGGTGATCGCGAAATCATCGATGCCGTGCAATCGGGAGAGATTGGAAATTTGGTGGAGGAAAGGACGATGCCGCAGGTTTGAGAGAGGTAAAAAATTTTTCATGAAGAGCAAGGACGATGTGTTGAAAGAGGCGGGTGAGTTGCGCTGGCAACTGCCGCAGGATCTGCACGACCGGATCGCTGAGTCGATTCATGGCGAAGCGGCGCGGATCGCCGAGCGCAGTATCACGCGCAGTGGCGGTGACCGGCGATTGGCGTGGCAGCAGGCCTTGGATCGATTGCTGACGCATCCGCTCACCGCCTTTCCGATCATGATCGCCGTGTTGGGAGCGATCCTATGGCTCACGATTGTTGGTGCGAATGTTCCATCGGCGATGTTGGGATCCTTGCTGGTCGACAAAGGTCATGCATGGCTCTCGGCGCTGTTTGTTTCGGCGGGTGCACCGTGGTGGTTGAAGGGTTTGCTCGTCGATGGCATGTACCTCGCCACTGCCTGGGTGATAAGCGTGATGCTGCCGCCGATGGCGATATTCTTTCCCTGTTTCACCTTGTTGGAAGACTTCGGATATTTGCCGCGCGTGGCCTTCAACCTCGACCGCATGTTTCAGCGTGTGGGCGCGCATGGCAAACAGGCGCTGACGATGGCGATGGGCTTGGGTTGCAATGCGGCAGGGGTGGTTGCCACGCGGATCATTGATTCGCAGCGCGAGCGATTGATCGCGATTTTGACGAACAACTTTTCGCTCTGCAATGGTCGCTGGCCGACGCAGATCCTGATGGCGGGTGTCTTCATTGGCACGCTTGCGCCGCGCGGTTGGGGTGGCTCGATCGCCGCGCTCTCGGTGCTGGCGGTGGCCTTGTTGGGTTTTGGTTTTGCGATGCTGAGTTCGTGGATGCTGGCCCGCACGGTGCTGCGTGGCGAGGCCTCGACCTTCAGCCTCGAACTGCCGCCTTATCGTCCGCCGGATTTCTGGAAAACCCTTTACACATCGGTCATTGATCGCACGCTAATCGTGCTGTGGCGTGCGGTGATGTTTGCCTTACCGGCCGGTGCGGCAATCTGGTTATCGGCGAATCTTTTCATCGGCGATCAAAGTCTTGCCGCATGGTTTGTGCATGGCACCGATCCCTTCGCGCGTTTGATCGGGCTCACCGGAGTAGTTCTGCTGGCCTACATTGTGGCGATTCCCGCCAACGAAATTGTCGTGCCCACGATTCTCATGCTCACCGTTTTGGTGACCGGCGCGGCAGGTGGTCAGGGAGCGGGTGTGATGTTTGAAACCGATGCCGGCAATGTGCGCGCGATCCTCGAAGGCGATGGATGGACTTCGCTCACTGCCTTGTGCCTCATGCTTTTCAGCCTCTGCCACAACCCGTGCTCGACCACGCTTTACACCATCTACAAGGAAACGCGCAGTTGGAAATGGACGGCGGTCTCTGCGTTGATGCCGTTGGCGCTGGGCTTTGTGCTTTGCGGATTGGTGGCGGCGCTTTGGAGGGCGTTTGTTTGAAGGGGAAAGAAAGTGAACATCAGGTAGGGTGACGCGGCCCGCGGCGCCGATACTTTCAGAATTTTGAACCGCGAATGAACGCGAATTGGGAATGGGTATGGGTTATTTGTGATTTGGCGATTGGGGTGAGGAAGAAGAAGCTTCTCCAAGGTAGCGCGTGCGTTCTGCCTTCTTGGCGCCTGAGGCGATGAGTCGGCATCGCGAGGCCGCGTCGCCCCACCGGGGCTCTTAACTTTTAACTCTTAACCTCACACCAATCTCCCCGCACCCAGATGTAGCGGCGGAAGAGTACTTTCACGGCTGCGGTGAGCGGTACTGCAAGCAGGGCACCGACGAATCCGCCTAAAACCAGTGACCAAAAAAGCATTGAGAAGATGACGGTGAGCGGGTGGAGGCCAACGGAATTGCCGACGATTTTTGGGGCTGTGACGAGGGAGTTGATTTGTTGGACGAACACAAAGATTGCGACCACGCAGCCAACATAGGCGGCAGGACTCATGCCGAAGGGGGCAGAGCCTTGCGCGTGGAGGTAGCCGATGATGCAGGCAGGAATGAGGCAGAGGATGCTGCCAATGTAGGGGATTACGCCGAGGATGGCCATGAAGATGCCGATGAGAAATCCATAAGGCAGGCCGAAGAGGGTGAGTGCGGTACCGACGAGAAATCCATCGATGGCGGCGACGAGGACTTGTCCGCGGAAGAAAGAGACGAGATAGCCGTTGATTTCCTGAAGTGTCTCGACGAGTTCGGTTTTGAAGTGGGAATTTTTGAGCGGCACATAATTATGCCAGTGCTCGCGGATGGATGATGAGTCCTTGAGGAAGAAGAACAGGTAGACCGGCACCATGATCATGCCGAGAATGAGGCCGAGAAATCCGAGCACCTTGGTTGAGCCGGCAGAGATCCACTCGCGGCCGGTTTTGAGGATCACGCCCTTGTACTCGAATAGCATGCGTCCGGCGCGGCTTTTTGAGAGCGACTCGATGGCTGTGGCGCTGTTGGCGTTTTCGGCGGCCGGGTTTCCTTGATCGTCCACTTCGGTGAGCATCCAGCCGATCGGATTGTCTTGATGGCGTTGGCGCATCTTCACCAACTCGGAAGCCAAGGTGCCGGCAAGGCGTTCGTTTTGCTCGTGATCGGTCGATTCGTCTTCGGCGATTGTTTCGCTTTTGGCGATCGCTTGCTGCTCGGCGGTGGGTTTGGATAAGGTTTTTTTGAGGAGTCCACGGCCTTGATTCACGGCGGGGATCAGCGCGATCACCAGCAATGCGACGGTGGCAAGGATCATTATGAAAAGAGTGACGACGGACCAAAGCCTGCTGAGTCCGTGTTTTTGCAAAAGCCGTACGACCGGATCGAGCACGTAGGCGATGATGCCGGCAACGATCAATGGAAATAACACCGGTTGGAGAAATCCGAAGACTTTGCCGATGAGCCAAACGAGACCAACCATCAAGGCTCCGAGAATCATGATCGACACCCCAGTGGCAGCGTTCCACAGCGTTCGTTTTTGAAATGGGGTGGCTTGGTTCATAACCTCAAAAATGTTGCCTTTGATTTATGCAGCATCATCCGCGACAGGGGCGGTGGTGAGTCCCGCGATTTTGTCGAGGATGCCATTGACGAAGCGTTTGGAATCCGTCGTACCGAAACGCTTGGCGAGTTCGATTGCTTCGTTGATCACGACCTTTGGTGGCGTGGTGGTATTGAGAAGTTCGTGAGTGGCGAGGCGAAGAATCGCGCGATCGACCGGATCAATGCGTGTGGGCGCGTAGTTCTCGATCACCGTTCCGAGTTTGCCGTCGATCGTGTTTTTGTGGGCAAGCACGGCATCAACCCATGAGTTGGTGGTCTGACGAAGTGAGGCGAGTTCCGATTTGGAATCGCGAAGTTTCGCGAGATCACTTTGCTCGGGGAATTTTTCCGGTTCCTCCACCATGCGAATGCGATCGGAAATTCGTTGAAGACGGCGAATGGATGCGGTCACCGGTTCGAGGGGGCCGCGAAGTGCGGGGAGAAGCTCCGCTTGATCGATGAAGTCGGCGCGTGCGGCGGCGAGGTCGCGGTCGATGCTGAAAAAGCGTTTGAGCGCTGGTGCGAATTTTGAGGCGACCGAGGCATCGTCATCGTCCTTTGGCAAGTGTCCGAGATGATCGAAGGCCTGGCTCCAGTTCGATTCGAGGCGCGAGATGCGGTTGAGAATGGGCGGGAGGCTTTCCGCGTTGGGATTTCCTGCGAGCAAGAGTCCGGCGGCGTTGGCGCGTTGTTGGAATTCCACGAGCCGATCTTCGCGTCCGCTCGCGAGGTGCTGAATGGCGCGGAAAGTGGCGATGAGCAGTTTGCGGCGGTCTGATTCCGTGACGAAGTCCCAGAATGGTTCACGCAAGGCGGCCGGGTCGGCTCCGCCTTCGAGATCGGCGCAATAGAGGAACTGCACTACTGTCTCGCGGATTTGGCGGGGACTAGGCATAATTTTGTCTTCTGCTTTCGTTGAGCAGAGGCATTGAGCGGTCGAGCTCGCGAAACACATCGATCATTGATGCGGCGGCGCGGGCGGCTTCGCGGCCGCGGTTGATTTGTGATCCCATGCAGCGGGCGTAGGCCTGTTTTTCATCATCGACCAGAAGAACTTCATGGATGATCGGGCGTTGCGATGAGACGGCCAGTTGTTGAAGTGAGTCAGTGACTGAGCGCGCGACCAACTCGGCATGAGCGGTTGAGCCGCGAATGATCAGGCCCAGTGCAATGACGCAGGCTGGTGGATTGCGCTCGAGCACGGATGCGACTGTGACCGGGATTTCAAATGCACCGGGCACGCGGATAAGATCGACGCGAACCTGAGGAATGAGTTCATTGATTTCCTCGAGGGTGTTTTTGACCAACGCGTCCGAGAATTCCTCGTTGTATTTCGAGGCAATGATGCAGATTCGAACTTTGGAGGCGATGATCCGCGGTTTTGGAGGAAGCGCGTTGGACATGGGGTGGGTATGGACGGGTGCGTTCCAAAAGTCAACTGGAGGCGGGACGGATCGTCAATATGTGGGTTTTCTGTGAGTGAGGCTGATGGAGGTGGAGAACTTGCGGCAGATATCGCTGAGTTGGGTGTCTGCCTGGATTTGCTCGAGTGTCCATGGCAAGCGAAAGGACCAATTTTGTTTGCCGCTGGTGCCGGGGTGGTTGATGCGTTCGTCGATGCCGAAAAGTTCGGTGATCATGACCGATGCGTAGCGTGAGTTGGAATCGAGAAGGGCCTTGATGAGGCGCAGACGGATGCCTTCGGTGAAGGGCGGGCAGGGGCCGTGGGGAGGCATCGGAATGGAAGCGAATTCCGAAAGTATGCGCAGGGTGTTGTAAGCGCCGTGGGCCTGCCAACCGGTGTTGTCGTCGGAGTGTTCGTGATGACGGCGGAGAGCGGCTTGGCAGCCGTGCCAGATGCCGTTGACCGGGTCGTGGTCGTGGGTCGAATAGGTGGCGAAGGAATTTTCCGGAAAGCTGTTGCCTGGGGTGGGGTGGCCAAACTCGTTGCAATCCCAGTGCGGGATGCGGAAGCCGGTGATGCCGAGATCATTGAGGTGTGGGCGCACATAGTCCGGCACCCAGCCGAGGTCCTCGGCGATGATTTCCGCGCCATTAGCGG
>CAZXHZ010000080.1:0-7452 GCA_964639755.1 uncultured Luteolibacter sp.
AAGCGATCGGTGATCCATGCCTCACCGGTGACATCGTCGAACCACCCGCGCGCACCAGTCGTGCGCACAACTGTCAGTTGCGAAAGCAAATCATCATCCGGTCCAAGCCAACCAATCCACTGATACGCCTCTTTGCGATCATCGATGCCCGAAGGGCCGAAGCGGCTCTCGATCGCCGCCGCCACACGATCGCGCAATTCCTCCGAGGCGATGCGATGGACAACCGGATTTGAAATAAATCTCAGGCCAAACTCCTTTTCCAAACGCGCAATGGCCTCCGCAGGCACCGACACCTCTCCCCCACCCTGCGCCAATGACCTCAACGATTCATTCTCGCGCTTCAGCATCGCATTTTCTTCGAGCAGGATTTTCATGCGATCCCCCTGCCCGGCAGGACCCTCACCCAACGAGCGCCAGTGAAGACCCTGCAAAATGCCGCCCACGCCAACAGCGGCGCCCATCAACCACGGCAGCAATGTTTTGGGATCGGCCACGGATCGGAAATTCGACTCAACGACCCACCGGTCGCGCGTTGGGATTTGCAGAAGCCTTGCCTGCTTCCCCCTTGAATGGATTGACATCCAAGGCCGATGATTTCACGCCGAAAACCTCTTCGAATGTCTTGCCCGGAAGCAAATTGTACACAATTGGCGCACTGCGGTTGCCCTGCGCGTCATACACATAACAAACCCGCTGCACCGGCATCTCGGCACCGGTGTTTGGATCCAAATGCTTAGTCCTCGCATCAAACATCCGCTCCTCGACGAGCTGTCCATCGGACTTGCGATAGCCGTAGCTGACCTTGTAGAGCAGATTGTTCGCGCCATCGCAAATTTTGCAACTCACGGGATTGCTATTCGAATCCATCCGGTAGTTTGTCATCATCACCAAGACGCCGTTGGCATTGAATTTTTTCTTGGTGAGCGTGCGGTTGTCGGGCGTGCGGGTGAAGAGCGTGCGCGAGCCGTCCTCGTGACGCATGACGCGAACATTAGGTCCGTCGACCGCCTCAAGTTCGTTTCCCCGCACCTGCAAGCAAAGGCAAAAAGCCGATAACACAGCCAGCAGCGGATTGGAAATTTTCCAGTTTGCCAGAAAGCTCACGCAGGGCAAGGTAGTTGCGGAAGGCGGACGCTGCAAGCCGCCAGTTTCACATGATCTGGAGAACCCGCCGCGCAGCCCTCGACCTCACCCGTCGCGCACGGGTCATGGGCATCCTCAATGTCACACCGGATTCATTTTCGGACGGCGGATCCCATTTCGGTATCGATGCCGCCATTGCACACGCACACGAAATGATCGCACAAGGCGTAGATATCATCGACGTCGGCGGCGAATCCACCCGGCCCGGTTCGCTGCCGGTCGCGGCGGATGAGGAAACCATGCGAACCGCGCCAGTCATCCGCGCGCTTCGCGCCAAATGGGACGGCTTGATCTCGATCGACACCTCGAAGGCCTCAGTCGCAAATGCGGCAATCGAATCCGGCGCTGACATCATCAATGATGTGAGCGGTCTGCGTGCGGATCCATTGATGGCCGATGTTTGCAAAACAAGCCGCTGCGGCGTGGTCTTGATGCACATGCAGGGCACACCGGAGAACATGCAGGTTGCACCGCACTACACCAACGTGGTGAGTGAGGTGACGGATTTTTTCAATAAACGCATCGCCTCACTCACTACGCAGGGCATCGACCCGGAAAACATTTGCGTCGATCCCGGCATCGGCTTTGGCAAAACCCTCGATCAAAATATCACGCTTCTCAAAGCCCTGGGCCAAATCTCACCCTCAGGCCGACCGCTATTGCTTGGAGTTTCCAGAAAATCCTGCATCGCAGGCATGCTCGAAAGCGCCGACATCAACGATCGCAATTGGCCCACCGTCGCCATCACCTCATGGGCAAGACAACAAGGAACCATGCTGCACCGCGTGCATGAAGTCCGACCCAATCTCCAAGCCTTGCGTATGACCGAAGCGATCATGGGCTGATGATTACTCATCTCGACTGCCTTACGCCGCATCTCACCTTGGAGCCGCAACAGTCCCGACTGGCTTGAGTGCATTGCGATATTTGGCAATCGCATCAACGATCCCGCCTGCAATAGCCCTCTGGTATTGCTCGTTGTGGACCAATCGCGCCTCGCGCTGATGAGACATAAACCCACCTTCAAACAAAATGGCCGGATGCTTCACCCCGGAAAGCACGCTGAAGCGTGCGCGCTTGATGCCACGATCAAAGGTGTTTGTACCAAGCTTTCGCAGCACGGATCCGTGCACAGCTGTGGCCAACGCAACATTTGCCGAGTCATGTTCGTTGCCCGCCCGCTCCATATAATCCGAAGCGATGGTGTCCCTGCCATAATGCGAGACTCCGGCGGGAGAGAGAGTGAAGGTCTCAATCCCACGAGCTTCACTGCCACCGGAATTGAAGTGAATGCTCAAGAAAAGCGCGCCTTCGGTTTTCGCATTCGCGAGATCCACCCGCTCCTGCAACGAAAGATACCTGTCGCTCTCGCGTGTCATCACCACTTTGAAGCCACGCTTCTCAAGCAATGACTTGGTCATGCTCGCCACCTTCAGGTTGTATGACGCCTCGGTGCCGAGCGAATTGATTGCACCAGCATCCTTGCCGCCGTGTCCGGGATCCAGAATGATTGTATTGAAATTTTCCGCATTCTTAATGAAACGCGGACGCAAGACTGGATCGATGAGCTTGGAAAGATCGACACGGGAAATGTATGCCTTATCACCCGACGCGACAACCGGATGGGTGAAAACAAACTTCACCTGGTTCATCAGACATTCACAGGCACCAAGGGTCAGCTCTATCCGCTTCTTTTTTGGCACCTCCAATATCAAGGAATTGCCAGATTTGGAAAAGTTCGTGAAACCGTAGAAACTCCTGACGCTCTGGACTGAAACATAGTCGTGACCATCGATTTTAACAACTTCCAGATCACCTTCAGCCGCGTAAGAAAAAGATGCGAAAAAAATCATCAACCATGTGACCAATACAAGCACAACAGCTTGATGCCGTCCGCGCTTCTCAATCTTGTTTGTGACGCCACGCACTAGGTTGACCAAGCCTAGCACCCGTCCATGGGGCTGACAACAGGATTTGACCCGGCCAAAAATCTCCAACCAATCAAAGCCAATAACTCCAAAAACCGGCTTTAACTCTTGCGAACCCAAGGCAACTTGGAAAAAATGGGACAACTAAATTCATTCAAATCATGGCCCCCCTTCCTTCCATCAATATCGCCCGCCTGACCTATCTATTGGTTTGCGAGGCCGCAGGTGTCGCCATCGCATTGAGCACTCGCGGGACCATGTTCGAAGTGCCTATCTCCTCGGGCCTGATCGGCGGCATGATCATCGCCGGATTTTTCATATGGATCGAATCACTCATGCGGAGTTTCACCCTTCGCGGCCTCTCGACCGCAACATTCGGACTGGCCGTCGGTATTTTCTGCGCATGGCTGCTCACTAAAGTACAGATTTCCAGTCTGATCGAACTCGCTTTCCGTGATGAACTGGAGAATAGGGAGCATTCCGAAGTGCTGGTCAACTCCCTTCGCCTCGCTTTGGATGTCACGCTTTTTGCAAGCCTCGGCTTCCTTGGTGCCATGCTGGCATTGCGTGGCAATCGTGACGACTTTGCATTCATTGTCCCCTATGTCCGCTTTCGCCAGGACTCGTCATCAGGTCAACCGATCGTGCTCGATGGCGAATCGGTCATCGATGGACGCGTTGTCGGCGTCATGCGTTCAGGATTTTTGTACGGCCGTCTTATCCTGCCTCGCTTCGTACTCGACGAACTTCAAGCGCTCTCACAGTCGAGTTCAAGCAACGCTAAACAACGCGCACTTCGCGGACTCGACACACTCGAAGCAATGCAAAAATCAGACGATATCCAGATCTCGATCCACGACCTGGGCTCTGCCGATTTGCCGGAATCCGCCCACAACCGCTTCGTTGAAATCACCCGCTTGCTTGGTGCTCGGCTGATGACCAGTGATGAAAACCTCTCCAAGATCGCTAAACTGCGCGGCATCGATGTTCTCAATCTGCAGGAGCTCGATGATGCACTCCGTCCGCCCTTGGAGGTTGGCCAGCGCCTACGCATCGCCTTGGTGAGACCCGGCAAGGAAGATCATCAAGCTGTCGGCTATCTGCCAGATGGCACAATGATTGTGGTCAATCACGCGGTGGCGAAAATCGGAACAAGCATCGATGTGATCGTTGTCAGCAAGCTTCAGAACGCGGCGGGGCTCATGGTCTTTGCGGAGCCATATGCAAGGCATTGACCATATGGCCCTAAAAAACAATCGCTCACTGCTTGCGCCCGTTCTGTCTGCGGAAAAGCGGAACGAGATTGTCGTCCATCCAGCCGAAGGCTGATTCGAGGCCGCCTTCAAGATAAAGTTTTCCTATGGATGCTTCAACGCGTGTGGGATTTCCAAATGCGGATAGAAAATCATTCGAAGTCATTCTTGTGAACCACTCACCATCCATGGTGCTGCGCTCACGCAAAACGAATTGCCTCGCATACAATGCAAGCACCGCATCACCAACCCATGCGGCCTCCCGCTCCTCGCGCATTTGATCTGCTTTTCGGCTCACCGTGCCATCATGCACCTCAGGGCACGGGGCGCAAAACTTTTTGCAACCGCTCGTGCTGGATCCGATCCCTTAAGCGCGATTCGGAGGCTTCGTCCCAGTAGCCCGGTTGTAATTCGATAAAGACCGAAGCATAGGGCATGGCGCTCCGCGTGCGGATCACAAGCACATCAAAACTTCGGCCGGTGTCCTCAAGCAGCGTCATCAGCGACTGCTGCTCCAGCTCCGTTGCCTCATGCCCATGAAGCGCACCATTGATCCGCTTGCGCATGTCATCAATGCCCGGCGCAAAATCATTCTCAATCGAACGCAACTCACGCGGCAAATATACCCGCGGACGAAGGTTTTCGGTTTGCTCTAAAGCATGCAGCACATAATCCAAGGCCTCAGGAATCTCAACATCAGCCACGACCTGCCGCAAGCCCGGCCGGTTCTGCGCGGGATAAGATGCCTCGGCGATCACGATCCAGTTGCGGTAACCAAGCTGCGCCGCCTGGCGGTCTACTGCGGCCTGCCACGAATTCTGCGAGCCAAAATGAGCACATCCAAACGACATCAATGCGATGCCGAACGAAAACACCCGATGTAAATCACTCACTGCCGTGTGATAAGGCCAAGCCTACCCCTTGTCAATCCGCAGCCCGAATGCTGCTCACACGCAAAAAACCCGACCCCGCAAATACGGAATCGGGCTCTGCAAAACAGGCGGTGATTACTTCGAGCTTGATGTGTAGCTTGCCTGGCTGGCGCCCTTCTTGATCTTGCTCTGCTTGATCCAACTCATTGTCGAACGAAGCTTGGCTCCGACCTTCTCGATCGGATGGGCAGCTTCTTTCTTGCGGATGGCGTTGAACTTTTTGTAACCGCTCGCGTATTCGGCGATCCACTCTCTGGCAAACTTGCCCGATTCGATCTCCTTGAGCTGTTTCTTCATGCGCTTCTTAACCGAAGAATCGATGATCTTCGGACCAACGCTGACATCACCCCATTCGGCGGTTTCGGAAATTGAGAAACGCATGCCAGCAATACCTTGCTCGTTCATCAGGTCGACGATGAGCTTGAGCTCGTGCAAGCACTCGAAATAAGCCATTTCAGGCTGATATCCGGCTTCGACGAGAACCTCGAATCCGGCCTTCACCAGCGCCGAAGCGCCACCGCAAAGCACGACCTGTTCGCCGAAAAGGTCAGTGACCGTTTCCTCGCGGAAGTTGGTTTCAAACACACCGGCGCGTGCGCAGCCTATGCCGCCAGCCCATGCCAATGCAGTTTGTTTGGCCTTGCCGGAAACATTCTGATGCACGGCGATCAAACCGGGAACACCTTTGCCCGCCACAAACTGCGAACGCACGGTGTGACCCGGGCCTTTGGGGGCAACCAAAATCACATCAACAAACTTCGGCAGTTTGATCGTCTTGAAGTGCACCGCAAAACCATGCGAAAAAAGAAGGGTTTTTCCCTTGGTGAGATTCGGAGCAACGTCCTTTTCGTACACGGCGGGAATCACAGTGTCAGGAGTCGCAACAAAGATCACATCGGCTGCCTTTACCGCATCCGCCGTGTCCATGACCTTGAAACCCAACTTCTTGGCCACATCACGGGATTTCGATTTCTTATAAAGACCGATGATGACATTGAGACCGCTGTCCTTGAGGTTCAACGCGTGGGCGTGGCCTTGCGAGCCGAAGCCAATCACGGCGAGGGTTTTCTTCTTAAGCGGAGCGATCGGCGCATCCTTGGTGGTATAGATTTTCGCAGCCATGGCAGATTGTAGGGTGGTTGGATTGTGCGCGGCGGAGTTGTCTGATCACCGCGGCGGGGCGCGACACTGCCCAGCCACAGGCCCGGGGTCAAGCAACAACCGCGCATGGCAGGCAATTGCTTGCCGTTCTTCACCGCAAGCCCTATCAAGGGCCCGTGTCCGCGAGGAACATCGTTTATTTCGACTTGGAAACCCAACGCAGCTTCAATGATGTCGGGGGTTCTTCCCATAAGGACAAAATGGGCATCTCGGTAGCCGTCACTTACAGCACCGCCACCGACGCTTACGAGATATATAATGACCGCGAGCTCGACCGCTTGGCAGATGAACTTGTGCGCGCTGATCTGGTCGTCGGATGGAACCACCTATATTTCGACTACCCCGTTCTCCAAGCCCATGTCTTCCACACGCTTGCCGAACAAACCATCAACCTCGACATGATGGTCGAGCTCGAAAAAATTGTCGGCTTCCGACTCAAGCTTGATTCCGTCGCCTCTGCCACGCTCGGCACCGGCAAATCGGGCGATGGCCTCGATGCCCTCCGCTGGTGGCAGGAACACAAAAAAACCGGCGATTTTGCTCCGCTGCGCAAAATCGCGGAATACTGCGCCTACGATGTGAAAGTCACCCGCTGCGTACACGAATACGCGATGAAAAACGGCCACCTCAAATACAAGGACAAGACCGGCAAGCTCGTCGAAGTTGCAGTGGATTGGAAGTGACCGCAGGCAACAGCCATCTTCCTCACATCACGCCAATCATTCCAAGCACCTTGGTGACCGTCCACAAAAAGGTCGCGACAAGGGCGACGATGAAGACCTTGATACAACGTTCGATCTGTGGGCGCGTCATGGGTTCGTTGTAATCAGTCCAAAGCCATCCGCACAAGAGCGAAGCACGGAAAAATTATCTATGCCGCGCGGTTACCGAGCAGAGTTCATTTGTCCTGTGTAAAAAAGAGCCCGGCACTTTGATTGTTTTCAAAGTGCCGGGCAAATACCTGGCGACGACCTACTCTCACAGGACCTATCGTCCCACTACCATTGGCGCTGTGGCGTTTCACTTCCGGGTTCG
>CAZXHZ010000081.1:0-5498 GCA_964639755.1 uncultured Luteolibacter sp.
GATTGCGCGGTCGTGCCGGCATCGAAGAAGGTGAAGGACATCCCCGGCATTTGCGGCATCGTGAAGGGTGCCATTTTGCCCGGCTTCTTTGGCATCGAGGCGGGCCAGTCGGCAGTCGGCGACATTTTCAAATGGTGGATCGAATCCGTCTGCGAAGGCAGCGATGCCCTTTACGCGAGTCTCGCCAAAGAGGCAGCCACGCTCGAGCCCGGTGGCAGCGGACTGCTGGCACTCGATTGGAACAACGGCAACCGCACGGTGCTCGTCGATCCGATGCTCAGCGGTTTGCTTTTGGGAACCACGCTTCACACCACGAAGGCGGAAATTTACCGTGCGCTCATTGAGGCCACAGCATTTGGCGCACGAACGATCATCGAGCGGATCGAGGCATACGGAGTGCCCGTCAAACGCATCGTGTGCGCTGGCGGCATCGCAGAAAAAAATCCGCTACTCATGCAGATCTATGCCGATGTCACCGGCCGCACGATGTTGGTCGCCGGATCCTCGCAGGCATGTGCTTTGGGCTCGGCGGTTTCGGCCGCAGTGTTGGCGGGTGTGTTCAAGGATTTTCCCGCCGCACAAAAGGCGATGACCTCACTCAAGAACATCGAATACAAACCCCGCCCGGCGGCTCGCAAAACTTACAACCGGCTCTTTGCGCTCTATCAAAACCTTCATGACTCGTTTGGCGGTGTGAACCGCAAAGCCGATCTTTCCGGCGTGATGAAAGAACTCCTCGCACTCAAATCCCAATCCCGAAAATGATCACACCCGAAATCTGGTTCCTCACCGGCAGCCAACACCTCTACGGTCCCGAGACTCTCAAGCAAGTTGCCGTCAACTCGCTGGCAATCGCCGGCGGGCTTGGCGAAAAGCTTCCCTTGAAGGTTGTTTTCAAGCCTGTCCTCACGACACCCGATGCGATTCGCACCACGATTCTCGAAGCCA
Source organism: uncultured Luteolibacter sp. (assembly GCA_964639755.1). GTDB lineage: Bacteria > Verrucomicrobiota > Verrucomicrobiia > Verrucomicrobiales > Akkermansiaceae > Luteolibacter. Next base: position 949 of record CAZXHZ010000081.1, read on the forward strand.
ACGCATGTCCTGAGTGCGCGGGTTTGATTTTGTGGATGCACACATTTTCTCCAGCAAAAATGTGGATCGGCGGCCTCTCTTCTTTGCGCAAGCCATTCCTGCATTTGCATACCCAGTTCAATCGGGATCTGCCATGGGCGGAGATCGACATGGATTTCATGAACCTCAACCAAGCGGCTCATGGCGACCGCGAGGCGGGATTTCTTCACACCCGCATGCGTCTTGCCCGCAAGGTCGTCGCAGGCCACTGGCAAAGCGAATCGGTGATTTCACGCATCGCCGCATGGGCTCGTGCGGCCCGCGCGTGGCACGATTGGCAGGGCGCGAAATTCGCGCGCATCGGGGACAATATGCGGCAGGTGGCCGTCACGGAAGGTGACAAGGTTTCGGCCGAGATGAAGTTTGGTTTCTCGGTGAACGGCTACGGCATTGGCGACCTCGTTGCGATCCAGGAGGGGATCGCCGACTCGGAGATCAACGCGCTCTGCGATGAATATGCCGCGAGCTATCAATTGGCACCAGCGCTTGCGAAAGGTGGTGAACGCCATGCGTCCTTGCGTGATGCCGCGCGCATCGAGGCCGCGCTGCGCGCCTTCCTCAAGCAAGGCGGATTCAAGGGCTTCACGACCACCTTCGAGGACTTGCACGGGCTCAAGCAATTGCCCGGCATCGCCGTGCAGCGGCTCATGGCCGAAGGCTACGGCTTCGGTGCCGAAGGGGATTGGAAAACCGCGGCGCTGCTGCGCGCGATGAAGGTCATTGCCTCCGATCTCGGTGGGCGCACCTCTTTCATGGAGGATTACACCTACCATCTTGAACCCGACAACCATCTCGTGCTCGGCTCCCACATGCTGGAAATTTGCCCATCGATTGCACAGGCCAAGCCCTCGTGCGAAATCCATCCGCTCGGCATCGGTGGCAAGGAAGATCCCGTCCGCCTCGTGTTTGATGCTCCCGCCGGTGCCGCACTGAACGCTTCGCTCATCGATCTTGGCAATCGCTTCCGCTTATTGGTCAGCGAAGTCGATGCCATCCAGCCGCCTCACAAGCTGCCAAATCTCCCGGTCGCACGCGCGGTTTGGAAATGCCGACCCGATTTCGCGACCGCCTGCGAATCATGGATTCACGCCGGCGGAGCCCACCACACCGGCTTCAGCTACACCGTCAATCGCGAGCACCTGGAAGACTTCGCCACCATCGCTGGCATCGAATGCGTCGTCATAGGAGGCAAGACCGACGCCTCTGCATTCCGCCAAGAACTGCGCGCCAACGAAGTCTACCATCACATCGCCGGTGGATTCATCTCATGAAACGATACTCAGACATCCGCGAAGAATGTTGTGCCGCCAACAAAAGCCTGCCAAGCAGCGGCTTGGTGGATCTCACCTTCGGCAATGTGAGCGTCTGCGATAGGCAGGCTGGCGTGCTTGCCATCAAGCCGAGCGGGGTCGATTACGCCGCGCTCACGCCGGATCACATGGTCATCGTGGACTTCGAGGGCAAGGCCGTCGAAGGCGCGCTCAATCCTTCATCTGACACCCCGACTCATCGCTGTTTGTTTTTGGCGTTTCCCGAAATCCGCTCGGTCGTGCACACTCACTCGCGCAAGGCCGTGGCATTCGCTCAGGCTGCACGCGAGATCCCCCTGCTCGGCACCACCCATGCCGATTATTTCCGCGGAGCGGTCCCACTCACCCGCGCGCTCACACCCGAGGAAATTGCCTCGGCCTATGAATGGGAAACCGGCAAGGTGATTGTCGAACGCTTTGCAAACATCAACCCAAACGACATCCCGGCCGTGCTCGTGCGCAACCATGGTCCTTTCGCTTGGGGACCTTCGGCCGCGAAGGCTGTGGAAAACGCGCTCGCTCTGGAGATCGTCGCCGACATGGCATTCCACGCCTTGACGCTCGCCCCCAATGCCGTTTCAGCCGCGTTCGCACTTTCGGAAAAACACTTTCTGCGCAAACACGGCGCCACCGCCACCTACGGTCAGAATAAATCGTGATCGCTTGAGTAAGAGGGTCGAAGGTCTCAAAGTCGAAAGTCCAAGAGAAAGCGGCGGGACACACATTGAACATCGAAGTGGAAGAGTATGAAGAATCCGCCTCTTCAGAAAAGAGGGGCACGGGCGGCCCGCCCGTCTCTACAAGGGAGCGCGAGCATCCTGCCCGCTTTGGCGCTTGCGGCGATGGTGTCGGCGCCGCAGGGCTGTATCGCCCTATCGGTACAAGTTGCAAGTTGAAGAAACAGCTGGGCTTGGATGCAGATTGACTATTTTTCCATCTAGCACCTATCTTTCGCGCCGACATGCAATCTGCTCCGCACCCGCTTCGTTTTCGTCAGATCCACCTCGATTTCCACACCTCTCCGCACATCCCTGGGATCGGCGCGAAGTTCGACAAGAAGCATTGGCAGGAAACCCTGCAGGAAGCGGCGGTCGATTCGATCACGCTCTTTTCCAAGTGCCATCACGGCTGGAGCTACCACCCAACCACGGTCGGCAAGATGCATCCTCATCTTTCCTTCGATCTGCTGCGTAAGCAGTACGACGCAACCAAGGAGGCGGGCATTAACGCGCCGGTGTACCTCTCGGCGGGCGTGGACAACCTCGCTTCGTATGACCATCCCGAATGGCGCGAGGTCAACAAGGACGGCACTTACACCGGTTGGGCCCAGCGCTCTCTCCAGGCGGGCTTCCACATGATGGACTTCCACAGTCCGTATCTCGATTACCTTTGCGAGCAGATCCGCGAGGCAGTTCGCCTGTTTCCTGATTGCGACGGAATTTTCCTCGACATCATCAGCCAGTCGGAATCCTGCGGCCGCTGGAGCCTCGACTTCATGAAGGCGAACGGACTTGATCCTCTCAAGGAAGAGGATCGCAAGGAGTCATCGCGCCTGGCTTTGGAAAAATACTATCGCATGACCACCGAGGCGGCGAAGTCGCTCGATTCCAACATGCCGGTTTTCCACAACGCCGGTCACATTCCGCGCGGCCGTCGCGACATTCTTCCGTACTTCAGCCACATGGAACTGGAGTCGCTGCCGACCGGTGGCTGGGGCTACGATCACTTCCCGATGTCGGCGAAGTACGCCTGCAACCTGCCGTATGATTTCCTTGGCATGACCGGAAAATTCCACACCACCTGGGGTGAATTCGGCGGTTACAAACACCCGAACGCGCTGCGCTACGAGTGCGCGGCGATGCTTGCTTTTGGTGCCAAGTGCAGTGTGGGGGACCAGCTTCATCCGAACGGCACGCTCGATGAGTCGACCTATCACATCATCGGCGAGGCCTATCGCGATGTGCGCGACAAGGAGTCGTGGTGCCTCGGCTCAACGCAGGTTTTCGATCTTGCGGTTCTTTCCAGTGAGGCAGAGAGCGGCACCCACCGCGATGCGCCATCCGACGAGGGGGCTTGCCGCGTTTTGCTGGAGAGCCATTTCCTCTTTGGTCTCATCGATCGCACGATGGACTTCGCCGCGTACAAAGCCTTGGTGTTGCCCGACGACATCCGCATCGATGCCGAGTTGAAAACCAAGCTCGATGCCTATGTCGCGCAAGGCGGCAAACTCATCCTTTCGGGCGAGAGTGGTCTTTGGAAAGATCGGGGCGAATTTGCCCTCGACCTCGGCGCCGAATACGAGGGCCTGAGCTCTTACTTCCCGCCGAATGATGAGCCAAACCGCGGGCATGATTATGTGCTGCCGGCGACAGAACTGCGGGCGGGATTCGTCAATGTGCCGCAGGTGATGTACGAGCGTTCGCATCGCATTCGTGCCACCAAGGGGCAATCGCTCGGTCAGATTTTTGATCCCTACTTCAACCGTACTTGGGAGCATTTCTGCAGTCACCAGCACACGCCGAACCAAGAGCAGCCATCGGGCTTCGACTGCGGTGTGCGCCATGGAAATATCCTGTACTTCGCGCATCCGGTCTTCCGCCACTACCGCGCCTACGGTGCCGTGGCCTACCGCGAGTTCATCGTGAACGCGATCCGCGCCTTCCTTGGCGATGCGCCGCGGGTGAGCACCAACCTGCCATCTACCGCGCGCCTTTCGCTCACGCATCAAGCTGCAGAGAAGCGCCACATCTTGCACCTGCTCTACGCGCCGACCGTCAGTCGCGGCGGCGTGATGCAACTCTCCGGTGGCAATACCTCCGGCGGCCGCAGTGTCGAGGTCATCGAGGATCTGCCATCATTGCATGATGTCGAAGTGACGCTGCAGCTGCCGGTGAAATCCGCGAAACTCGTGCCGCAAGGCGGCGAGGTCGCGATCGAGAAATCCGGCGATCGCGTTACCCTTCGATTGCCGAAGTTTTCCTGCCACCAGATGATCGAGCTGAGCCTGTGAGAGGTGAGGGGGAGTGAGTAGATTTAAGGGGGTACGACACTCTTGTCGTGCGCTTTGAAGATTTTTTTAACCGCGAATGAACACGAATGAACACGAATAGACGCGAATGTGAAGATCGTGGATCGTGGATCGCAGGCGTTTGAAGAAGCCGCTTCTTCATTGTGGCTGGGACATCCTGTCCCAGGCCGTCC
>CAZXHZ010000082.1:0-3502 GCA_964639755.1 uncultured Luteolibacter sp.
AAACGAAGCGGCCGCATGGAAATGTCTCGATCGCGGCGATTGGATCGGCATCGAGGGCGAAACCTTTCTCACCAAGACCGGCGAGCCGACTGTGAAGGTCGAAAATTTCACCGTGCTTTCAAAGTCGCTGCGGCCGATGCCCGACAAGTTCCATGGTCTCGCCGACCGCGAAACGAAATACCGCAAGCGTCACCTCGACCTGATGGGCAACCCAGAGAGCGCGAACCTCTTCGTGACGCGTTCGCTGATGCTTGCCGAGATCCGCAAGTTTTTGCAGGACAGGGGATTTCTCGAGGTCGAGACCCCGATGCTGCAAGATGTCGCGGGCGGCGCGGCGGCGCGTCCTTTCGAGACGCACCACAACGCGCTTGGCATGCCGCTCACGCTGCGCATCGCGCCTGAACTTTTCCTCAAGCGTCTGCTCGTCGGCGGCTACACGAAAATTTTCGAGCTCAACCGTAACTTCCGCAACGAAGGCATTTCGCGCCGCCACAATCCTGAGTTCACGATGCTCGAAGCGTATTGGGCGTTTTCGGATTTCGAGGAAATGGCCAATCTCGTCGAGGAAATGACCTGCCACCTTGCGGAGAAATTCTGCGGCGGTCTAAAAATCGAGCATAAGGACGAGGATGGCAATGTCACGCGCACGATCGACCTCACGCGTCCGTGGCGCCGCGCGAACTACCACGACCTAATCAAGCTCGCTGCCGGTGATGATTTCTTTGAGCTTGATCCAGCGGGCCGCCGCCTGCGCTGCGAGGAGCTCGGCGTGCAGATCTCGCCCGAAATGGAAGACTACGAAGTTGTGCAACAGGTCTTTGAAAAGAAAGTCGAAGAGCACACCTTCGATCCCTGCTTTGTCACCCGCGTGGCGAGCGAGCTGATCCCGCTTGCGAAGCTCACTCCCGGTGGAAAAACCGTCGAGGTCTACGAGCTGATCATTAACGGTCAGGAAATTTCACCGGGCTACTCCGAACTCAACGATCCCGATGTGCAGCGCCAGCGCTTGGAGCATCAGGCTGGCGGCGAGGAAGAGCAGAAGGTTGACTACGACTTTATCGAGACCCTCGAGCATGGCATGCCTCCGGCCGGCGGTATCGGCATTGGCATCGACCGCTTGGTGATGATGCTCACCGGTGCGCCCACCATCCGCGATGTGGTGCTCTTCCCCTTGCTTAAGCGCAGGGAATAGGCAGGGGCGCTTTTCCAAAGCGTCCGTTTGGCGGGATTTTTCGTCGAAATGACCTGCTAACGGGCGATTTGCCGGAAAACCCCCGAATCAGCCAAAAAAAACCTTGCGCGGATGGGGGCTCCGTGATTTTCTCCCCGCCCGCCCGCAGGGGCACAACCAACTTTTCCCATACGGCCATGGCCTACGCAGTGATCAAAACCGGCGGCAAACAATACCGCGTCCAACAAGGCACGAAGTTCGATGTCGAGAAGCTCGACGCACCCGTGGATTCAGAAATCAAGTTCGATGTCCTGCTCGTGGGCGAAGGCGACAGCGTGAAGGTAGGCGCTCCACTGGTTGCCGGTGCTTCGGTCACGGCCAAAGTGCTCAGCCAATTCCGTGGACCCAAGGGCGTGGCTTTCAAGTTTAAGCGCCGTAAGGGTTTCCACAAAACCAAAGGTTTCCGCCGCAGTCTTACCAAGCTCGAGGTGACCTCGATCGCCGGCTAATTTTCAACACCTCACCCATCCACTTCCATGGCCCATAAAAAAGGACAAGGTTCCGTTAAGAACGGACGCGATTCACGCAGCAAGCGCCTCGGCGTGAAGAAATTCGGCGGTCAAGCCGTGATCGCCGGCAACATCATCATCCGTCAGCGCGGCACCAAGGTACATCCTGGTGTTGGTGTTGGCATGGGCCGCGACCACACGCTCTTCGCCCTCGTTGACGGACGCGTGAAGTTCGATCAGGAAGCCCGCCGCGTGAATGTGGTGGCCATCGCCAACTGATTCGACCCTGCCGCTTGATTGCGGTTATAGTTCAAATTTACGAAAAAGGCCCGTGATTGGATCACGGGCCTTTTTGTTGGAAAAAAATTCAATGGCGATATTTTACAGCAGGCCTTGCTCACGTAGCTCGGCATCGACTTCGTCATGATCAGGTGCGCCGATTCCTGCGTCGCGAATGCCTTGAATCCTGCGTCTCACGCCAACACGGCTTTTGGGGCCGGTCACGAGGTTGTTGAGGCCATCGACGACGAATGGCAACAACGCGGCCACGCCCAACGCACCGATGCCGATGCCAAAGCCCCTGCGCGCATTGCGATGCATCAGATCACCAATCAGGAATCCCGCGGCCGCTCCTAACAGGGTTGGCGCTGCAAGCGTGCTGGTTTCAATCCATGCGGGTTTTGATCCTGAATGTTCGGCTGACATGTTCCCAATGTAGCTGATAGACCGTGCCGCTACAACCATGGAAAAGAAAATTCTGACGATTTCCGCTTCCCCGCATGCTTGGCTTTCCCCAAGGTGTTGCGGTTATGTCATCGTTGAACAACACCTATGCACTGATCCTTGCCGGTGGATCCGGCACTCGCTTTTGGCCGCTGAGCCGCAATGCGCGCCCCAAGCAGTTGCTTGATCTTTTCGGCTCCGGCACACTGCTTGAGCAGACTATCAAGCGCCTCGACGGCTTGGTGCCTTTGGAGCAGATCTTTGTTTTAACCAACGAGAAGCAGCTCGATGCGGTGCGCGAGGCTGCGCCAATGTTGCCTGCGGCCAATGTGTTTGCCGAGCCGGCCAAACGCGACACCGCGCCGGCCGTGTCTCTCGGCATTGGCCTTGTGGCCGCGAAAAATCCCGATGCGGTGATGATGGTTCTTCCATCGGATCAGCTCATTCAGGACACCGCTTCGTTCCAAGAGGTGTTGCGCGACGCAATTCATAGCGCGGAGTCTGCCGACGGACTTGTCACGATCGGCATCCAACCGACATGGGCCTGCCCTTCTTACGGTTACATTGAGCGTGGAGAACGCGCGGTGATTGCCGGGCTTGATTGCGAGCACCCGCCCTTCGAAGTGAAATGTTTTCGCGAAAAACCCAACCCGGAGTTGGCCGAGCAATTCCTCCGACAAGGTGGCTTTACCTGGAATGCCGGCATGTTCGTCTGGAAAATTCCTACGGTTGTTGAGCAACTCGCACGTCACGCGCCGGAGCTTGCCAACTTTATTTCCGAGATGCGCGGCACAAGCGACATTCACGCAACCATCGCCGCGCAATTTCCAAATCTTCCCGCAAGATCGATCGATTACGCGCTCATGGAAAAGGCCGACCGCGTGCTCAACATCGAGGCCACCTTCGACTGGGACGATGTCGGCTCGTGGATCTCGATTTCCAAATACTTGCCGCAATACGGAGAAGAAAACCGTTCGAACAGCGAACTCACCGAGATCGATTCGGAAAACAACATCGTCTTCAATGCCCGCGCCGGAAGTCGGGTCGCCTTGCTTGGTGTGGATGACTTGATCGTGGTGCAAACCGAAGACGCCTTGCT
>CAZXHZ010000083.1:0-6718 GCA_964639755.1 uncultured Luteolibacter sp.
GCACCTGGCAGGCCAAGGCAAACCGGGCAGGTGTGCGTGTTGGGCTCATCGCCAAACGAAGTGCGGCACGAGCAAAACATCTTGGTGCGGGTCTTGACCTGGCAGTGGACTTCAAGGCCGATGGTGACGAGGTAGGGCATGGTGAAAAATATCGAAATCTGAACCAGAGACTCAAAGTTTGAGGTCCTTCAAAAAGGCTTTCAATTGAGGGTCATTGAGGGCTTTGGTGAGCATCGGGTGGCGCAGCAGGCTGCCAAATTTCCCTTCGCGCGCAAGCCCCTGAAGCTCGGGATCATCGACGATGATCGCACGCGGAATCGGCTTGCCGGTTTTTGGGTCGATCACCGGCTTGAGCGGCGATGCCGACTGGCGGCTGATCGCTTTGGCGAGCGTGAGGCGATCGGGATCGGCCGATGGATCGAGGATCTTGAGCCACTGCGGCGGTATTGATTTTTCAACGGTCGATTTGAGCGACTGGATCAATTCCGATTTTGGCCCGGATTTTCCGGCCGCACCCTTGAGCTCGGATATCGATCCGAAGTGATAGATCAACGCCGCAATGATCAAGCCGATGAGGCAGGTGGGGATCAGTGAAAAAAATCCGAGCCCCAAAAGTCGTGGCGCGGTAAGCGGCGGGCGTTCGTCATCCCGTTTGCGCAGCGGGCTGAGGAGAAACCTCACGATCGTGCGGCCGATGATGAATGAAACGATGAAGGCAACAAACGGCGCGGCCGTTACAAGCAAAGGCTCCTTGCTGCCGGATATCGCCATCACCAAATCCGGCGCCTGATGCCACACGCGGAAGCCAACCCATGTGCTGATGCCAAGCACAAGGCAGTTCAACAAAATCCGCAGCGTGCCACGCACGAGAACAAATCCCGCGCAGATCACAAACAACGCGAGGCCGACCGTGACGATGTTGATGGAATCGGACGACATCGGAAAAAATGAATCAGTGGCCAGCGCCGGCAGTCGCTCTTTGGCGCAGCAAGTGATCGGTGAGTACCAACACCGCCATTGCCTCAACGATCGGTACCGCGCGAGGCAAGACGCAGGCATCGTGACGACCCTTGCCGGCAAGCTCGGTGTTTTCACCGCCGGAGGTGACGGTTTCCTGCGAAGTCATGATCGTGGCCGTTGGCTTGAATGCGACACGGAAGATGATCGGCTCGCCATTGGAAATACCTCCTTGCACGCCGCCCGATCGATTCGTCGCCGTACGCACCTTGCCATCGACCATGCGAAACGCATCGTTGTGCTCGCGACCGGTGAGAAGCGTGCCGGAAAAACCCGAACCAATTTCAAAACCTTTCGTCGCGGGAATCGAAAGCATCGCCTTGGCGAGATCAGCCTCAAGCTTGTCAAAAATCGGCTCGCCCAAGCCAGGTGGGCAATTGCGGATCACGCACTCGATCACACCACCGACGGAATTTCCATCGGCACGGATCGACTTGATACGCTCGATCATTGTTTCGACCATCGCCGGATCTCCCGTGCGAACGACATTTGATTCGATCGCATCCGCAGTGACAGTTTCGGGATCCACCTCGGCCTGCAATTCCTGAATCGATTTGACCCATGCAAGGACCTCGATGCCCGGATGCAGTTCGGTAAGTACCTGCCGTGCGACCGCGGCCGCAGCAACGCGACCAATCGTTTCGCGCGCCGAAGCGCGACCTCCGCCGGACGGAGCGCGGATGCCGTATTTGGCATCGTAGGTGTAGTCCGCATGGCTCGGGCGATATTTGAGCGCCATTTCATCATAAGCACCGGGACGCTGATCCGTGTTGCGGACGATGATCGAAATCGGCGTGCCAAGCGTGAAACCGTCATGGAGCCCGGAGAGAATTTCCGCCGTGTCCGCCTCCTTGCGAGGCGTGACGATGTCCGATTGCCCAGGGCGCCGACGGTCGAGCTCGCGTTGAACGACCTCAAGCGGCAGCGGAACACGCGGTGGGCAACCATCGATGACCACGCCGACCCCGCCACCGTGGGACTCGCCGAAGGTGTGAATGCGAAATATTTGCCCGAAGGTCGATGCCATGCCCGAAATTCTAGACGCTCGGCCGCGCGGGGCAAGCGTCATGCGTTTTCGGGGTTCAGTTTTCGATTTCCCGGGGCTACAAACACGCATGCGCCTGCGCCTGCCCGACCGGGTGATCCCCTTTCCCCGCCGCCCGCTGATCATGGGGATTGTGAATGTAAACGACGACTCGTTTTCCGGCGATGGCACGCTGGATTTTGATGCGGCCATCGAAAAAGCCCGCGAGCAAATCCGCCACGGCGCGGATGTGATCGATGTCGGAGCGGAAAGCGCACGCACGAATCGGGCGGCGGTGACGGTCGATGAGGAGGTCCGGCGCTTTCACGGATTTCTCGAGCGTTGGAAAAATTCATGGAGCGATCTGCAACCAAAAGACTCGGAACAAATTTGGCCGCCGGTTCTCTCCGCCAACACATGGCGGCCGGATGTCGTGCGCGAAATTTTGCCGAACAAAAATGTCGAGCTGCTCAATGACATGAGCGCCTTGCCGGATGAAACCAACGCCCGCCTCTGCGCCGAGCATGGCACCGCGCTGTTGATCATGCACAGCATCGGCGAACCGAAAGTTCGACACCTTCATCAGCAATGGGCGGATGTGATGCAATCAATGGAGTCATTCTTTGAGGAAAAAATCGCACTCGCGTTGCAGGCCGGCATCGATCGCGACGCGTTGGCGCTCGACCCCGGCATCGATTTTGCCAAACAACGCGACGACAACCTCACGGTCATGCGCGAACTCTCACGCCTGCAGCATTTCGGCCGCCCCATCCTCGCGCCAGTTTCGCGCAAGACGGTGATCGGCGAAGTGCTCGGAATTTCGGATCCCAAAGATCGTGATGCTGGCACAGTCGCGTGCATCGCCGCGTGTATGCAGGGTGGCGCGAACATCTTGCGCGTTCATCATGTCGCCGCCACATGGCAATCCGTGAAGGTGCTGCACGCCCTCAATAGCGCACGCGGCTAAAATCGTTTGCCTGCCACACCCCTCAACCCAATGATGCGCCCGACCATGCAACGCCCGCCGAAAAAATTCGTTCCGGTTCCTTTTACCTACCATCAGGAAATCGAAATGACCGTCGACTCGCTCACCAATCTGGGCTCGGGCATTGGCAGAATCGATGGCTGGGTGGTGTTTGTGCCCTTCTCGCTGCCCGGCGAAGTGGTGAAGGCCCGCGTCTACCGCAACGACAAAAACTGCTCGCACGCAGACCTCGTCGAGGTGCTTGCCCCCTCGCCCGATCGCGTGCAGCCGCAATGCCCACTCTTCGGCGAATGCGGTGGCTGCCAATACCAGCACCTTTCGTATGAAAAACAATTGGCGTGGAAGTCGCGCCAGGTCGAAGAACTGCTCAAGCACATGGCCGGCATCGTTTTTCCGGTCAACCCGTGCATGAGCACACCGCAAATTTGGAACTACCGTTCAAAGATCACGCCGCATTTCGAAAAGCCCCACAATGGCGAAATTGGCGAAATCGGCTTCCTCGCCAATGGCCGTCGCTCGCAGTTGGTCGATGTGCCGGAGTGCAAAATTGCGATGGATGAAATCAACGTCGCACTGCCAAGCATCCGCGAGGAAATCCGCGCGAAGGCCCACAGCTTCAAGCGGGGCTCAACGGTGCTGATGCGAGCGACCGAAGGCCGCGTCGAAACAGACTTCAAGGCCACCGCCGCGGAAAAGGTCGGCTCGCTGAGATTCGAATTCCTTGCCGGCGACTTCTTTCAGAACAACCCGTTCATCCTGCCGGTATTCACCGGCCATGTCGCCAAACAAGCCTCTTGCGGTGGCGCGAAATTTCTTGTCGATGCCTACTGCGGTAGCGGTTTGTTCGCTCTCACGCTCGCCGGAAATTTTGAAAAGGTCGCGGGCGTCGAGGTTTCCGAAACCTCATGCCAATGGGCGCGCAACAACGCCGCAGCGAACGGCATCGGCAATGCCAAGTTCATGACCGCGTCGGCCGAAGCGATCTTCGGGGAAATCGATTTTCCAAAAGACGAAACTGCGGTGGTCATCGACCCGCCACGCAAGGGCTGCACGCCGGAGTTTCTCGAACAACTCATCGCCTTCCACCCCTCACGCATCGTCTATGTGTCCTGCGATCCTGCGACACAGATTCGCGACCTGAAGCAACTTTCGGAAGGCGGCTATCGCTTGCTCGAAGTGCAACCCTTCGACCTCTTCCCGCACACTCGTCATCTCGAATGCGTGATGACGCTGGTGCGCGATTAGGCGTTTTTCTCCAACCAAACAGCCGCCGAATTCCCCGCGCGCGTGCCAGTGGCAAAGCATCCTTGCATGAGGTAGCCACCCGTCGGCGCTTCCCAATCGATCATTTCCCCCGCAACAAAGCATCCGGGAAAACGCTGCAGCATCAGATCTTGATCTAGCTCGCCCCAAGCCACGCCACCCGCCGAGGAAATCGCCTCATCCAAGGGGCGCGGCCCGCTCAGCGGGATGACGCAGTGCTTCACCTCAGCGGCCAGCGATGCGACATCATGCCATTCCTTTCGGGCCAAAATCGCATGCGCCGCGTCGGAAAGTTTCCATCGAATGCGCGCCTGATCCAAAACATTGCGCCTCACAGATTCCATTTTTGCCACGAGTTGCTCGCGCGTGAATGTCGGTTTGAAATCAATCGTGATCTCCGGATTTTTCATCGCACGCAGCACGGCGCCGAGTTGATAAATTGCACCACCTTCAAGCCCGTACCGAGAAACAAGCAACTCGCCCGCCGCGTGCTGATCACCTGCGCTGACGACAATGTTTTTGAGTGGCTTGCCCTCGATCACGGCAAGCGTCTCCGCCGACCACGCATGCTCCCAGCCGCAATTTGCAGGGAGTAGCGGCCGGCATTCGATCCCGTGCGATGCGAGACACTCAAACCATGAACCATCGGATCCCGTGCGCGACCAGGAACCACCACCCATGGCAAAAATAACTGCCGCCGTGCGCACAGTTACGCCATTTGAAAATTCAAGTTCATAAGGCCGCCCGGGCTTGATCCCGACAAGGCGATGCCGCGTTTCAATTTGCACATCCAACTCACGCAGCCGTGTGATCCATCGCCGTAACAGCGGCGCAGCTTTCATCTCCTTGGGATAGACCCTACCGCTGCTCGCTTGAAAGGTTTCGATGCCGAGACCTTCTGCCCAATCACGAAGAGCAATCGGGCTGAATTCATTCAACAAGTTTCCCCAAAGCGCACGATCACCGCCGCCATAGCGCGTGACAAATTTCTCCATTCTTTCGCCATGCGTGAGATTCAACCCGCCCTTGCCCGCCACGAGAAGCTTGCGACCCAGCGATGGCATTGCATCAAAAATCGTGACCAACACCCCACACATAGCGGCCGCTTCCCCCGCGCGGAGCCCTGCCGGACCGCCGCCTATCACAGCCAATTGCAGGGATTTTTGCGATGCCACCGTTTTGATGCACCGACGCTATCCGCTATGCCCATGGCGTCAATTCAACGATGCGAGCGGATTGACACCATCAACCCTGCGCTTCAGCTTCCTTAGGAAGCGCCATGCGCTCGCCGATATCATGATTTTCAAAAGCCTCTGCCGTCACGCCGGAATCGGCGCCAACTCGTACCTGCTGGAAACATCGAGCTCACGTATCGTGCTCGATGCGGGCATGCATCCGAAGCACGAGGCGCTCGAAGCAATCCCCCACTACGATTTTGTCGAAAAAGACAGCGTCGATGGCATCGTCATCACCCACTCGCACCTCGACCATGTCGGCACCCTGCCGGTTTTTCTTGAGCAACAACAAGGCGCACGGGTCTACCTCACGCCCGAGACCGCCGAGCTTGCATCGGCGATGCTCCACAACTCGGTCAATGTGATGCAATCCAAACGCATCGAACTCGGCATCACCGAATACCCGCTCTTCGATCATCGCGACATCGATCGCATCACCGATTCGTTCGAGCACCGCGGCATCGAGCGACCCTTCGACATCGACCCCGATGGCAACGTTCGCGCAACCTTTCACGATGCGGGACACATCCTCGGCTCGGTCGGCGTTACAATCGAATGCGAGGGCAAACGCCTGATGTACACCGGCGATGTGAACTTCGAACACAGCACGCTGCAAAAAGGCGCGCTTTTCCCTGAAAATTCGGTCGACGCGCTGATCGTCGAAACGACACGCGGCGCGCAAGAACGCGCACCTGGATACGACAGGCACCACGAGGAAAATGAATTTGCCGAAGCCATCCGCCGCGTGATCGACCGCAAAGGCTCGGTGCTGATTCCCGTTTTCGCGATGGGCAAAACCCAAGAGGTACTCGGCATGCTGCATCGTTTCAAAAGCGAAGGGCTGATCCATAACAACACCCCGGTCTACATCGGTGGCCTCGGCACGAAGATGACCCACATTTACGACCGCTACTGCGATGTCTCACGCCGCCACCTTCCTGGATTCCGCTTTCTCAAGGACATGGATATCGAAGGCGCCAACCGCAAGCGTATCGGCCCGATCCCATTCACCAACGGCTGCATCTACGCGCTGTCGAGTGGCATGATGTCGGAAAAAACCGTATCCAATGTCTTCGCGCGACAGGGAGTCTTGGAAAACAAAAAGCACGGTTTGTTCTTCGTCGGATATGCCGATCCCGAAACGCCCGGCGGCCGCATCCGCGCCGCGAAAACTGGCGATGAAGTATTGCTCGA
>CAZXHZ010000084.1:0-15300 GCA_964639755.1 uncultured Luteolibacter sp.
CAACCCCGCCAGGACAACACCACTGGTAGCAGCCGCACGAGCAGCCGTAACTCAAACGGCCGCAACTCGACGATGGGCAATAACTCTACTGGCTCGGGCGGCAGTTTCGGTGGCGGTGGTGGTGGTGGCCTCAGCGATCCCTCGGTCAGCACCGCTCCTGAGTCGGTCCTCGTCGGTCGCACTTTGCTCGTCGCCGACAACATCACCAACTCCATCGTCGTCCAAGGCCCGCCGGCCGGACTCGAAATCGTCCAACGACTCATCGACCAACTCGATACGAAACCGGACCAAGTCCTCATCTCCTGCGTCTTCGGCCAACTCGGCATCTCCGACGGCTGGAGCTTCGGCATGGATTATGTGCGAACGCTCAAAGGCGATGTCGCGGGTCGGGGTGGATCGGGATTTGGACCACGCTTGCCGCTGGGTAATTCAGAGGACGATTCAAGCACTGATGTAAACGAGGCGTTCTTGTCGAAATTCTATCCCGGAAGTTTTCCAAGCGAGGCAGGCCTAGGAGTTTATGGCCTCATCGGCAATACGCTTCATGCCTATCTCACAGCAAAACAAGAGGACTCAAATTTCAAGGTTCTCTCCCGCCCGACGATTTTCACGGCGAACAACCAAAAGGGTTCCATCGTCAGCGGCACACGCATCGCCGTGCCGACGAACTCGTATTCCTACGCCAACAGCTCCGGGCCTTCGACCAACTTTGAATACCAGGATGTAGCGTTGAAATTGGAGGTAATTCCTTTGGTGAACTCGAACAATGAAATCACTCTCAAGATCTATCTCACCAGCGATGATGTCGGCGAAAATCGCGCGGTTGGCACGGGCGAAAATGCTTACGAAATTCCCGACATTCTGAACCGCGAGTTGATCACCACAGTGACCGTCCCCAACAACGAAACTGTTGTGCTTGGTGGCCTCATTACCGAATCCGCCAAGGATGGTACTAGCGGCATTCCCATCCTCAGCCGCATCCCCGGCATCGGGCCACTATTCGGCACGAAGAGCAAGGACAAGAGCGAGAGCGAACTCATCGTGTTCATCCAACCCTCGATCGTGCGCGATTCCCAGACCATGAACGAGGCCCAGACGGATATGGATCGCCGCTACACGATCTCACCCGACGCCCGCAATTTCGCTGATCCGCCGCCACCGGAAGCGGTTCCGATTGAAGAACCCAAAGCCGTGAAAAAATCCACGCCGAGCTTTCGCCCGCCCAATAGACAGTGATCGTGGAGCGGGCAATCTCGCCCGCCGTTCTCATGCCATCGGAATTTCCTTCGCATCCTTCCACAGTTCCTCGAGCCCGTAGAAATCGCGAAGCTCCTGGTGCATCACATGCACCATCACATCGATGTAATCGAGCACCACCCAACGAGCGTCGACCTTGCCTTCGCGGTGGATGGCTTTGACGCCATGTTCTTCTTCCACGCGTTGCGAAACTTCGTTGAGGATCGCGCGCAGCTGCGGCATCGATGACCCCGAGCACACGATCATGTAATCGGTGAGCCCCGACACCTTGCGCATGTCCCAGATGCGGATGTTCTCAGCTTTCACTTCATCGGCGGCCTTTGCGCACGCCATCGCCAGTTCTAGTCCCTTGATTGCCATCGTTAAAAATTCGGAATCCGCAAGCCGATCGTCGGTCGCGAACGACAGCCAAGAGCATCGCTCCGCCACGCGCAAGAAAAAGGCGGCCCGACTGATTTTCCCCGGAAAACCCATTAACCTTGGGGCGTCTCAATCGGGCCGCTTGGATTGTCGCGACATCGGATAAAAAGCACCCTCCATGCCAAAATTTTCATTATTGGAAATATCCCACCACATGCGTGTTTGCCACTGGGCGCGATTTGCGTTTCGTTAGTGTCATGATTGGTCGCATGACCCTCGCTTGCTTCTCCGTGCTTTGCCTTTCGGCATCGGCACAGTTCCAATTTGCCGCCAAAGCGCCGGCGACAAAAGCCACGCTGGTCTCAGCGCTCAAAACAGTCCAGGCCGGCAAACCATTTGCCATTGCATTGCGTCTTGAGCACCCGGATGGATGGCACAGTTACTATCGAAACTCCGGCGGCATCGAAGAAGGCCCGTCCATCCGCTGGTCGCTACCCGATGGATTTTCCGCCGGCCCCATCCAATGGCCCGCGCCCACCGTGAAGGATGGGTTGCTCGGCAAAAGTTTCATTTACGAAGGCTCTCCCACATTCCTGGTTGAAATCCAAACTTCGCCAAAACTTGAGCCCGGCACGACCGTCGTGCTGCAAGCCGATGCCGCATGGCAGATTTGTTCCAAGAGTTGCATCAATGAAACGCAATCGTTCACGCTCACGCTCGACGTCGGCGCCAACGCTGAAATCGATCCGTCACAAGCGGCGCTGTTTGCGGAAGCACGTGCGAAGTTGCCGCAAAAAATTTCCGGCACACCGCAGGCAAGCAGCGATGGCAATGACATCGTGCTGCGCGTGCAAAGTGACACGATCGAGATCACCGACTTTATTCCAGACCAGGCATTCATCCGCTCCGCGCGCGATGGAGGGTCAATCAATCGCGATGGCAACGGATGGACGATCCGTCTGCCGCGTGCGGAAAAAAACGCGCTCGACCAAGCAATCCCGCAAGGCAACCAAATTTCTGGCATCCTGCTCGGCAGCCAAGCTCTGCGCATCGATGCCACGCCGATCGAATCAAGCTCCAGCCCCGCGCCAAAACCCGGCACTTCGTTTCTCGCGATCATTGGCGGAATGTTTCTCGGCGGGCTTATCCTCAATCTGATGCCCTGCGTGTTTCCGGTAATCGGCCTCAAGATCATGGGATTCGTGCAGCAGGCGGGTGCCGATCGCCGCAAGGTCGCGCTGCATGGCGTGACCTTTGCGTTGGGAGTCTTGCTTTCCTTCGGCGTGCTGAGCGGCATTTTGTTTGCCGCACGCGTGGCGGCGGGTGGTGCTCTCATCGGTTGGGGTTACCAACTACAGAACCCGTGGATCGTGTTGGGCCTCATGTTGCTGATGTTTGTTCTCGCGCTGAACCTCTTCGGAGTTTTTGAAATCGGCACCGGCGCGACCTCGATCGGTGGGTCTTTGCAATCGAAGCAAGGCATCGTCGGCTCGCTGTTTTCGGGCGTGCTTGCAACAGTCGTCGCGACTCCATGCTCCGCACCATTTCTTGGCACTGCCATCGGCGCGGCGATCGCTTTGCCCGCCACACAATTTTTCACCGCTTTCGCCGCGATGGCGCTCGGCCTCGCATTGCCCTACCTCGTACTCTCGATCTTTCCGAATCTCGTGAGTTTTCTGCCACGCCCCGGCGCATGGATGGAAAGCTTCAAACAAGCGATGTCATTTCCGCTCTTCGCCACTGCGGGTTACTTGCTGTGGGTGTACGCCGGTCAAATCGGCTTGGAAAACCTGCTCGCCTCCATCATCGGCCTCACGATGGTTGCCATTGCGGCATGGATCCACGGACGCTGGAATCTGCCCCACAAATCCCGCGCCTGCCGCTCGCTCGCCGGCATTTCCGCCATCATCGTCGCGCTCGCCGGCGTTTGGCTCGCGCAACCGCCCAAGTCACAGGATCTCACCTGGGAACCGTGGTCGGAGTCGCGCGTGACCGAACTGCTCGCCGAACAAAGACCGGTCTACATCGACTTTACGGCCCAGTGGTGCGCGACATGCCAGGTGAATAAAAAACGCGCCTACACGAAGGAAGTCATCGCGCTCATGAAACAAAAGCGCGTTGCAACGCTTAAAGCCGACAAGACGAATCCCAATCCGGCGATCGAAGCCGCGCTGCGCAAACTCGGCCGTACTGCGATCCCGGTGAATGTACTCA
Organism: uncultured Luteolibacter sp.; assembly: GCA_964639755.1. Lineage (GTDB taxonomy): Bacteria > Verrucomicrobiota > Verrucomicrobiia > Verrucomicrobiales > Akkermansiaceae > Luteolibacter. Next base: position 3,832 of record CAZXHZ010000084.1, read on the forward strand.
TCGTTCCCGGCAAGGAGCCCGTCATCTTGCCGGAACTGCTATCATCCGATGATTTGTTGAAACTTCTGAAACCCTTGTGAGGAAAAAGAAGCAAAAATTTTCACGCGGCAGCGTGCATGATCACACATAATGCAATTCGCGAGCTTTGTCTTGGATGGCGGATTCGCGATCGAGTAGCTCTTGAATTGGGTCCCAGCGGCCGGAAATCAGAGCATCGCGGGCCGATTCCGGCATGGTGACGGGGAAGTCCAATCCTCCCGAGCTGCGCACTCGCAGGGCATCGACATCGATGGTCACAATGGTTGCCGGGTCTTTCTCAACCGCGTCGCGCAGGGTAGCGATGTCGGCGGCCGAGGCGATCACGCAGGGCATCGCCAGAGTGGTCGAGTTGCCGAAGAAGATCTCCGCGAACGATTCGGCGATGACGCCATTGAAGCCGAATTTTTTGAGCGATTGTGGTGCATGCTCGCGCGACGAGCCGCAGCCGAAGTTCACGCCCGCCAGCAGGATCGAGGCTCCTTCAAAGCGCGGATCGTTGAGCGGGTGATCGGTTTTCTCGCCGGTTTCTGAATTGAAGCGCACATCGTAGAACGCGAATTCGCCAAGCCCGTCGAAGGTGACGCACTTCATGAAACGCGCGGGTATGATGCGGTCGGTATCGATGTCGGCGCCGGGAATGAAAACGGCGCGGCCGGAAACTTGAGTGACGGGATCGAGGGGCATGGTGGATTATGAATGGCTGATTGGTTAATGCGTTAACAATCGCGTTTGTGACTTACGCGACAGCGGTCTGCTGAAGATCAAAGACCTCGCGGGCGTCGGTGATGTGTCCCTTGATGGCGGCTGCGGCGACCATCACGGGCGACATCAGCACAGTGCGGCCGGTGGGCGAACCTTGACGGCCTTTGAAATTTCGGTTCGAGGACGAAGCGCAAAGTTGATCGCCGACGAGCTTGTCGGGATTCATCGCGAGGCACATCGAGCATCCGGCCCCGCGCCATTCGAATCCTGCAGCGCGGAAAATTTCCGGAATGCCTTCCTGCTCGCATTGGATCGCGACGATCTGCGAGCCGGGAACGGCGATCGCCTTGACCCCCGCTGCGACGCGGTGGCCTTGGATGAATTTTGCCACTTCGCGGAAGTCGGAGATGCGGCCATTGGTGCAGGAGCCGATGAATGCGACATCGATTTTCACGCCCTCGATCGGAGTGCCTGCGGGCAATTTCATGTAGGCAAGAGCTTCGTCGATCGAGGCCTTTTCCTGCGCTGATGCGGCCTTGGCTGGATCAGGGATGCTTTCGGAAATCGAGATCCCGTGGTCCGGCGAGATGCCCCAAGTGACGGTCGGCTCGATGTCGGCGGCGTTGATGCGGACGATGTCGTCGAACTTCGCATCCGCATCGGATGCAAAGGACAACCATCGTGCGGCGGTGGCGTCAAAGTCGCTCATGTCTACATAGGGGCGGCCTTTGAGATAGGCAACCGTCTTGGCGTCGGGATTCACATATCCGCAGCGCGCGCCGCCTTCGATCGACATGTTGCAAACGGTCATGCGCTCTTCCATCGACATGCGGTCGAAAACATCACCGGCGTATTCATAGGCGTAGCCGATGCCGCCTTTGGCGCCGAGCAGGCGGATGATGTGAAGGATCACATCCTTGGCGTAGACTCCGGGGAGGAGGTCGCCATTGACTTCGATGCGACGAACTTTGAGAGCCTCGAGTGCGAGGGTTTGCGAGGCCAGTACATCGCGAACCTGGGTTGTGCCGATGCCGAAAGCGATCGCGCCGAAAGCTCCGTGCGTCGCGGTGTGTGAGTCACCGCAGGCGATCGTGGTGCCGGGTTGGGTGATGCCTTGCTCGGGTCCGACGACATGGACGATGCCTTGTTTGCCCGACGCGAGGTCAAAATAAGTTACGCCGAAATCATCGGCATTTTTGCGCAGCGCCTGCATCATTTCCGCAGCGAGTGGATCCTGCGGCGCGTCCTGATCGATCGTTGGCACGATGTGGTCGACGGTGGCAAAGGTGCGTTGGGGGAACTTTACCTTGAGGCCGAGGTCGCGAAGCATGCCGAAGGCCTGCGGCGAGGTGACCTCATGAATCAGGTGTGTGCCGATGAAGAGTTGCGTGCGTCCGTCGGCGAGCGTGCCGACGGTGTGGGCGCTCCAAACTTTTTGGAAGAGATTTTTTCCCATGGTGAACTGGCCGCTTGGTTGGGTGGCGGGCGGAAAAACTGCCTTTGCCGAGGGGAAATGTCAAAGCCGCATGCGCATCGGGCGGTGTTCCCGCGCAAATATCGCATTATTGTAGCTCGATGGCCAAGCCGACGACGATGCCAAGGACAGCAAGGGCCAGAAGGGTGACGATCAGAATTTTTGACCAATTCCTCGATTTTTTCGGTTTTGCAGCCGAGCCATTGACCCATGTATTCCAATTTTTTTGAGATGAGCCTGTTGCACGATGATAATGCCTCACGCTTCCCTTGAAGCGCGAATCTTCATCGATGATTTTTCGGGGTTTCATCCAAATGCAATGACCAGGCCAGTTTCATCAACGGCGCATCAAATGGGAAGCCCGTAATGAAGTAGTGTCCGCGAATGCGCAAAAGCGCCCGACCGCGGTGCGGAGGGGCGCTTTTGAAAATGGTTTGGCGCGATTTACTTTGTAGCGCGAATTTCTGGAGCGGCGGGAGCTTCGGCCTGGATTTCCTGAAATTTTGGAAGCGGGCGAAGCTTGGCCGGCTTGCTGTCACTGGTGCAGCAGCAGGAGGCGAGCATAGAGGCGAGACTGGCGAGGATCAGCGAAGAGGCGATGCGGGTCATGGATGGTGGGGTGGTTTGATTGTATGGTGAAATGTCGGATGGTTTGGGGCCTTCAAAGCACTCAAAGAGTGTCACATGGTGCTTGAGGATATGTTTCGCATGACCCTCTGCAAGGCAAAATAACAGCCCTTGTGGGCCGTAGGCTTGTCATTGCGCATGCATTGGCGACACTCGCCTGCCTGAGGGGGCAGAATTTTCATCACCACTCCCAAGGCAAAAGGTTTGGCAATTTCCACCCCATGAGCGCGAAGAGGAAAACTAGGCACGAGATCAGCGGCGATTGGAAATCGGCCCTGCTCGGCAGGCTGCTGGGTTGGGCGATGAAGCTGATAACCGCCACGCTGCGGGTTGAACTGCACAACCCCGGCCGTATCGGCGACCCGAAGACTCCGGTGTCGCCGATCATCCTGATGCTTTGGCACAACCGGTTTTTTGTCGTGCCCTGGGTATGGCTCAAGATGCTGCGCTCCAAGCGCCGAGTGAGCATTCTCACCAGCGCGAGCCGCGATGGCGACATGGTCGCAAATGCCATGGAGGTTTTCGGATTTGATGCCATCCGCGGTTCATCCTCGCGTCGTGCCGTGGCGGCACTGGTCGGCCTGAAGCGCGCGTTGCAGGCAGGCCACGATGTTTGTCTCACGCCCGATGGCCCGCGTGGCCCGCGTTACAAATTGCAGGCGGGAGCGATCAAACTTGCAGAGGCAACGGGTGCGCCGATCGTGATGGTCCATGTACGATTTTCTTCGGCATGGCGGCTTGGTACTTGGGATCGCTTTGTGATCCCAAAGCCATTCAGCCGCGTGATTGTCACTTTTTCTGAGTCGCTTCACGTCCCCAAGGGCCTTGACGAACAAGCGATGGAAACGGAACGCCTCAAAATCGAGTCCCTGCTCGTCGCCGGCACCGATGACGCCTAATAAATTTTTCTACCAACACCATGAACCAACCCCGACTGCTTGATGGAAAATCCGTGGCCGCCGCCGTGCTCGATGAGTGCCGCGCGGAGGTCGAAGCTCTCAAATCCCGCGGCACCACACCCGGTCTTGCCGTCGTTCTGGTCGGCGACGATCCGGCCTCGCATGTGTATGTCGGATCCAAAGTCCGCACCTGCGCGGAGCTCGGAATCCATTCTCGCAAAATCGAGCTGCCCGCGAGCACCACGCAAGACGACTTGCTCAAGGTTGTGCGCGATCTCAATACCGATGCCACCATTCACGGCATTCTTGTGCAATCACCGCCACCGTCACACATCAATGAAGAGGAGATCATTCGCGCGATTGATCCACGCAAAGATGTCGATGGCTTTCATCCGGAAAATGTCGCCAAGCTCGCGCTCGAAGATCCGACAGGTTTTGTGCCCTGCACGCCAGCCGGCTGCATGAAACTGCTTGAAGTGGCTGGTATCGCAACAAGCGGCGTCGAAGCGGTCGTCGTCGGCCGCAGCATGATCGTTGGTAAACCGATGGCGCTCCTGTTGGTCTCAAAAAATTCAAATGCCACCGTCACCATCGCGCATTCTCGCTCACGCGATCTGCCTGCCATCTGCCGCCGGGCTGATATCCTCGTCGCCGCTGTCGGCAGACCCGAAATGGTCAAAGCCGATTGGGTAAAGCCTGGTGCGGTTGTCATTGATGTCGGCATCAACCGTGTCGCCGATTCTTCGAAAAAATCCGGCTATCGCCTCACCGGTGATGTGGCCTTTGAAGAAGTTGCGCCGCTTTGTTCGGCGATCACTCCGGTGCCCGGTGGCGTCGGACCCATGACCATTGCGATGCTGATGAAAAACACTCTGCAAGCAGCGCGGCAATCGCTGGCCTGATGCCTGCTCGCGCCGCTGTCACTGGCCACTCAGAAAAAATCATGCAAGCGCCGACATATCACGCGTTGATCACCGGTGGCACCGGCGGCCTTGGCAAGGCCATCGTTGAGGCGCTTGCCGCGCCGGGTTGGTCAATTGCGGCCCCCGGCAGTCGTGAGCTTGATGTAAGGGATCCCGCGCAAGTTCGCTGTTATTTCGATGGCCGCGACATTGACCTGCTGGTTTGCGCGGCAGGCATCACCCGCGACGCATCGCTTGGCCGCCTCAGCGAAGAGGCATGGGACGAAACATGGTCGGTCAATTTCACCGGCGCGCTTTCCTGCATTCGTGCGGTGCTTTCAAACATGATCGAACGCGGCTTCGGTCACATCGTGCTGATCTCAAGTTTTTCGGCGTTGCGACCGCCGCGGGGACAGGCTCCTTATGCCGCCGCCAAGGCCGCCTTGCTTGGTCTCGTTGCCGATCTCGCAACGCAGCATGGATCTTCAAATGTGCGGATCAACGCGGTGCTGCCAGGATTTCTTGAAACCGCCATGACCTCTGGCATCACTCCCGAACGCCGTGAGCAAATCCTCGCCGATCACACGCTTGGTCGTTTCAACACCTGCGCGCACGCGGCGGAGTTCATCCGTTTTCTCCACCACCAAATGTCCAACACTTCGGGCCAAGTCTTCCAACTCGACAGCCGCATCGCCCCGATGTGAGGAGCCCCCCACTACAATAGTGCGCTTTTCCATGCCGACTCCTTGAAGCCGACGAGCGCGATGCCATTGCCGATGACGAAGGGACGCTTCACGAGATTGCCATGGGTCGAGAGCATTTTGAGTGCCTCGTTCACGCTCATGTTCGGCAGTTGGCCCTTGAGGCCGAGTGCGCGGTAGTCCATGCCCGAAGTGTTGAAAATTTTCCGAAGGTCGCCATTCGCGGCATCAAGCGCGACCTTGAGTTCGGCCACTGTCGGTGGTGTTTCGCGGATGGCTTTGATCTCGTGCTTGATGCCATGCGCGTCGAGCCATTTGAGCGCGTCACGGCAGGTGCTGCACTTTTGGTATCCGTAAAACTTGAGCATGATTGCCGCTTGAATTTTTTCGCGTTTCGCGCGCTGTTCACTTCATCGACGATGCAATGTCGGCGGCAAGCCTCGAGAGCAGCTTCGATTGTGCGGCGACGAGTGCCGGATAGCCGTCCGCTTGCAATGGTTCGCGATCGACGAAGGTCTTTGCTGCGGCGACTCTGCGTTCGGGTAGCGCATAGATCCGCCAGCCGGCTTCGATCACCGCATAACCGTCGCCCGATCCGTGGAGCTGACGGACGTCGATGGTCACTTGGTAGCGCAGGCCGTTGTCATCGCGCCACGGATAGGTGCGCACATTGCCGGTGCCGAGGCGGCGGCCGAGGTTGGCGGCGGTGACACGTGCGATCGATGAGGAAAGATCCCCGGCCCAACGGTGGTCATCCGCGATGCTGAGTTGGTTGGGCGACTCGGCGATTACAAGATTCGGGCGGTCGATGTATTCGGCGAGCGCAATGGGGCCGACGCCGATGCCGGCTCCTCCGCCCGAAGGTGCGGATCCGTCGGCGGTGAGAACATAGAAGGACTTCGGTGCCGTCGCGCAACCTGCGAGAAGGAGGCCGATCAACAGTGCAAGGGGTCGGGTGATCATGGCGTCGATGGGTGTTTCTTCAGCGGGCGGCTTTCGGAACCGGACTGTTGGATGACTCGCGGCCGAAGAGCAGCGAGTTGGGTTTTTCTTCGATGGTGTTGGTGACCGACTTGAGCGATCGCAGCGAGGCGCGAAGTTCGTCCAGCACGCGCAGCATGTCGCCCTGCATGGGGCCATCGGGTCCAAGGCTCGATACAGATTTGCGCGTGGCAGCAGCAGTGGCTTCGATTTCTTTCGCGGCTGCGCCGATGCCGGTCACGGCTTTGTCGATTTCCAAGGCTTGGAACTTGTCGAGCACAGCGGAAAGTTTTGCCTCAAGCTGCGCGAGGCCGGATGAAACGGTCGGTACGGTATCGAACTCGCCGACCTTTCCCATGCTTCGCGGCAGGGCATCCTCATAATAATCCAGATCCACAAAAAGCGCGCCGGTGATGAGACTGCCGGTTTTCAACGCGCCGCGCAGGCCTTTCTCGACCGCTTGCCGGATGAATTCCATGTCGGTTTGTTTTTCCTTGTTAGGGCTTTCAGGAACCATCAGACGCGGATCGATCTCGATCAATACCGGCACCGACATGTTTTGCGCGCCGGGCATCAGGTCGAAGGAAATGCGTGCGACTCTGCCGATGGTGATGCCGCGATATTCCACTGGCGCCCTTTCGGTGAGGCCGCGTACAGTCTGATCAAACAGCAAGAGCAGCCGCATCGTCGGATCGAAGGAGGATTTTTTCGCCGTATCTTCATCCTTGTAGAGAGTGAAGGAGCGACCGTCGGTTGCGGCAATGCCCGGCTCTTCGCCTTGGGTCACACCGAAAGAAACACCGCCTGAAATCATCGCTTGGAATGACGGTGTGCGCAGTTTGAAACCATCGGCGCCGGCGCTGATGTCGATGCCGCTGGTGTTCCAGAAGCGTGTGTTTTCCGTGACCAGTCCGCTGTAGGTATTGCTGATGAAGGCATCGTAACTCACCTGCGACCCGTCATTGCTCAACTTCCGACCTTCGATGCGGCCAACTTCGAATCCGCGAAAATAAATCGGCGCTCCGGCAGCCAGCGATCCGGCTTGGTCGGCGACAAGTGTGAGCCTCAGGCCCGGCACATTGCGGTTTGTCGCGGGCGGTGTTTCAAGACCTTTGAAGGACTCGCCACGCGGCGCATCCGCTGGTCCTGGATCAAGCTCAATGTAAGCGCCGGTGATCAGCGTCGAAACACCGGAGAGCTCAGTGCCGGTGATCCTTGGTCGCACGACCCAGAAGCGTGTGCCTTGGCGCAATAGATCCTCTTCATCGCGATCAAGTTCCACATCGACCATCACCGATTTCAAATCATCCGTCAGTTTCACATGCCGCACCATGCCGACCTTGACCGAGCGGCAACGCACTTCGGTTTTTCCCGCTTCGATGCCATCCGCGGTTTCGAAATGCACATGTGCGACCTCGCCTTGCGCTGCGAAATTTCGATAAAGCAGCCATGCGCCGAGGAGCAGTGCCACGATTGGCACCACCCACACGGCATTCCAGCGCCGGGCCCGTTGAATCTCGGGACTGGCGGCTCTAGGCGGTGTTGATGTCGAAGTATCGCTCAAGGGCTTTGGTTTTTCGATGGGGGTGGGTCTGCGGCCATTTCGTCAAGCCGGTCCCAGAGCAGGCGGGGCTCGAAGCTCATCGCTGCAAACATGGTAAGCATGACCACCCCTGCAAATGCAAGCGCTCCCGACCCGGGTGTGATACTCGTGTAGTTTCCCAACTGCACCAGGGAGACCAGGATGCCGACCACAAAAATGTCGATCATCGACCAGCGGCCGAGTAGCTCGGTGATCCCGTGCAGCCTGCCCAGCGCGGTGGGCGAGGGGTGGATCCAGCCTGCGGCGGCAGCGCATAGCCAACTCAAGGCAGCAATTTTCAGGATGGGAATGAGAATCGAGGCAGTGAAAATCACGATTGCGATTGGATATGCGCCGGTGCGCCAAAAGTTCATCATGCCGCCGATGATCGTGTTGGGCGTTACAACTCCGAGCTCGACGACTGTCATGATCGGCAGGATGTGTGAGGGGATGTAAAGAGCTGCGGCCGCCACCATCAGTGCCACGGTGTTCTGGATGCTGTTGGATTTGCGCAGCTCGAGTTTGCTGCCACAACGCGGGCAATTTCCCAAAGCCACCTCCGCCACACGACCGCAAACATGGCATCCTGCCAATCCGCGGTCCGCCGCTTTTTCAAAATGTCGGTTCATCGGCGCGCAACCTCCATGCGGTCCCAGAGTTCCTCCCGATCAATGCCCGCTACCGCGAATGCCATGCAAAACATCACTCCCGCAAACGCCCAGAAGCCGATGCCGAAAGTAACATCCGCCACCTTTGCCAATTTCATCAAACTCACCAACACGCCGAGCAGAAAAACCTCAACCATGTTCCATGGTTCGCTGAGATGCATCCACTTCGCGATCGTAAATGAACCGGGAAGCAGTCGACCGAACATCAGCGGCAGGCTCACATACAACATCCCACCTGCCAGTACAAAGGGCGCGACGATGGTGAAAAGCATGATCGAGATGCCAAGTATCGGCGCGCCCTCATCGATCAGAGCCACAGCCGCACCAAGCAAGGTGAGGTTTTTACGCAGCGTCGCCGCATCCATTGTGAGAAAGGGAAACACATGCGCGAGCGCCATCAGGATCAACGCCGCAAGCGAGCACGCCGAGGCTCTTGTGAGCGATGCCACACGGTTCTGATACAGCACCTTACCGCAGCGCACGCAGCGTGCGGCAGCACCTTCCTCTAGCGTCCCGGCTTCGTGCAAAGTGTCGCAAAATTCACAGGCCGCATAACGCTGGCCCGGTGGTCTCGGCCACGAAAGCAAGGCGCTCCAAGTTTTGGAAAAACCTGCCTTCATGTTTCATGATATGCCACCACGCGTTGTGCCAGCTCCCCAAGACCCTCGATGCCGCACTCAACAAAATCTCCTGCCTGAAGGTAGCGCGGCGGCGACATGCCCATGGCCACACCCGCAGGTGTGCCGGTTGCCACCACATCACCTGGCAGCAAGGTCATGAAACGGCTGATGTATGCCACCAACTGCCGCACGGAGCACATCATGTCACCGGTCCAGCTGTTTTGCCGCAACTCGCCATTCACCTTGCACCAAAGCCGCAATTTTTGCGGGTCGGAAACTTCGTCGCTCGTTGCCAGCCATGGTCCCATCGGCGCGAAACTGTCGGCACTTTTGCCCTTGGTCCATTGACCGCCCATGTCTTGCTGAAACGCCCGCTCGGAGTAATCGCAAAAGACCGAATAACCTGCGATGCAATCCATGGAGTCGCGCTCCTCGACATATGAAGCAATCCGACCAATCACGACCGCGAGCTCGACTTCGTAGTCCATTTTGATCCCATCCCGAGGAATGATCACATCGTCATGCGGCCCGCTCCACGCGCTGCTCGCCTTCATAAAAAGGGCCGGCTCTGTGGGTAGCTCTCCACCCATTTCCTTGGCGTGATCCAAATAATTTTTCCCGACGCAGACGATTTTCGACGGCCGATTCACCGGCGGTCCCAGCCGGGCCGCAGGGTCGATCAACGCGCCTCCCGGGCAACCGTCCGCCACCCACTCGGCCAAAGCCGCAAGGCCATCGGAGGCAAAAAATCCCTCGTCGTAATCGTGAAACTCGTTGCTGGCATCCACTCTTCGGCCATCGGGCAACAAAACCCCTGGTTCTTCACGGCCAGGATCACCAAATCGGATCAACTTCATGACGAACCTCTAGCAGATTTGCGGCCCAAGCCCAATTCCCATTTTGCGGAAACCAATTCCACGGTGACGCCTCAAATCCACGCCAAATGCGCAGCGTTCAAAAAGAAGCGGCCCGACCGATCATCCCAACAGGAAAAACCCAATAACCTGAAGGGCATCTCAGTCGGACCGCCTTGTCTTGCGACGGGGGAAAGACTACATCGATATGACTGAAATGCAAGGGGAAATATTTAGGATGCATTAACTATTGGATGCCCACACCCTGGAATTTTTCAGCATTCCTCCGCCGCGCGGACGGCTTGGATGACGAGTTGCAGGGTCGTGCGGCCGCGGAAGTGGTTGCGGTCGATGGTGTAGGCAATGTCCCAGGGAGGGTCGGGCAAGGGGTGTTCGCCGCCGCCGAAAAAGACCGCGTCCTGTTCGTGATAACCCTGACGCAGCATCAGGCGCAGGTGATGGTTTTTCATGTGCTGCGGCGAACGGCTCAGGCCCACCCGCCGCGAAATGAAAACTGGTTGCGGATTGCCGTTGCCGAACGGTTGCAGCAGGTCGTAGTCGGCCATGAAGTCGAGCGACAACTGATCAAAGCCCAGCTCCATGTCATACATCAGCGTCGGCTGGCGTTGCTCCTCGCTGGTGTGACGCAGCACATAGTCGCTGAAATTTTTTCGGAACGAATCGATTTTATCCTCCTCGATCGACAGGCCTGCCGCCATGGCGTGACCTCCGCCCGCAAGCAAGTCGTCATCGCAAGCACGCAGGGCCTCGACGAGTGAAACCCCTTCGATGCTGCGGCCCGAACCCTTGCCGATGCCGTCTTCGTCGATCGCGATGATGAAGGTCGGCTTGTGATACTGCCGCATGAGCCTGGAGGCGACAATGCCTACCACGCCGTGATGCCAGGTGCGCGAGCCCAGCACGATCACCGGATCGCGTTGCGGATCAAAACTTTCGTTGAGCATTTCGACAGCATCGGTGCGGATGCGATTTTCAAAGGCCTGACGCTCGCGGTTGTAATCATCGAGCTTCAAGGCGAGGTTGCGTGCGAGCCTGCGGCAATCGGTGGTGAGTGTCTCGAGCGCATCCTCGGGCACATCCATGCGCCCTGCGGCATTGAGTCGCGGCCCGATGCGAAAGCCGACATCCATCGAGGTGGTGATGCCGCTGATCCCCGCCACTTCCTGCAGCGCGCGCAGGCCGGGGTTGAGCGTGCGCGACAAGTGCTGCAAGCCGTGACGCACGAGCAGACGGTTTTCCCCCACCATCGGCACGATGTCGGAAATGGTCGCCACCGCAAAGAGATCGATGAGCTCCTTGAGATCGAGATCGGTCTGACGCGTTTTCAGCAAGGCGTGACCCAGCTTGAACACCACGCCGGCCGCGCAGAGGTAGGTGAATTCCGTACCGCACTTCGGAT
>CAZXHZ010000085.1:0-4862 GCA_964639755.1 uncultured Luteolibacter sp.
TTTCGGTACACAGGCATGTCCCGCATTGATCCGACATGCGAGCGGATCATCGAATCCAGAAAGGATGCGATTTTCCGATGAAGCCGGAGTTTTGATTTCAACCAAATCAACTGGCGCACGGGAAGGACCGTCACAAACCACACCACCCCAAGCCCGACCAAGGCAAAAATCAGGATGGTGGTATTCACCCAAAATCCGAAGTATCCGTGGTAGAGGGCAAGCACGAGCGCAACCATCATGCACAACGCATACGCGAGGTAATACATCGCGAAGTTCACGAGCGTCACCGACCAAACAACCGATTGCGACATGCCCGCACGCACAAAAGCATTGGAAATCATCGCTCCACCGCTGATTCCGCCCGATGGAAGCGTCTGATTCACGAACAACATCGCCAGACTCAACTCGCTCGCCCTGAGCATGCTCAGGCGATGCCCATTGAAATGCACCACTACCCGCCACCCGATGCCTTGGGTCAGATAGGTGCCTGCCTGCAATACCAGCGCCAAGAACAACCAGTAGGGCTCGCTTTTTTCAATCAGTCGCAGGAATTCCTTTTCCTCAGTAAAGTGCGTCACGGCAAACACCAATGCCACACAAGCCGCCGCACCAAATAGCCAGACCAGCCAGCGAGCCGGTTTGTTTGATTCGGCATCACCGACATGTGAACAGCTTGAATCGATAGTTTCCGACATGCGCATGATGCCAACAAGCCGGCATGAACGTGAAGCATGGACTTCAATATGCGACGCGACGATTCCGCAAAGTCGGATCTTGAAAAGTGCGAGCAACAGGTTGCGAAGATGAAAACTAAAATCTTATGCCCGGCTTGTGGCCTTCTTCGCATTTTCAAAAACCATCGCCGCCGCACCAAAGATCAGCACCAAAAGCATGGTGAGGTAAAAACCCCAGATCGTCGACTTGCCTGCGGTGAAACCGTAGTTATGAAGCCCAACGCCGAGGAAGTTCACGTGCCACCAGGAAAAGGTCACCACGATCGCGGTGAAAACCGACGCCAAGTGAAGCCCCCACTCGCGCAGATATCCACCAAGCCGCGCATGCAGGATCGCCAGCGTCCAAAGCACGATCATCAGCGCACCATTTTCCTTTGGATCCCAACCCCAGAAACGCCCCCACGAATAGTTGGCCCAAATACCACCGAGCACAGTGCCCACAAGTGATAGGAACAATGTGAGACAAAGCATGCCATAAACCGCACGCGTCAACGAGCGGCGTAGGCCCGCATCGCCACCATCAAGCCCAAGACCGCGCATCAGGATGTAGCCAGTCGACATGAACGCACTCAGCAAACCACCGGAATATCCCAGCGTGATGGTGATGACATGCGTGGTAAGCCAGAAGTTCGAATCCAGCACCGCCACCAGCGGATCCATGTGATCCTTCGCATCACCCAATTCATAGCGCCGCGCGAGAATGATCAGGACCGTGCCAATGATCGGCGAAAGCCCGAGCGCGAAACGACGACCGACCATCCATTCAACGATCAGCGACAACATCACCACCGTCGTGCCGATGAAGATAATCGTGTCATAAAGATTTCCGACCGGTGGACGACCCATGATCATGCAGCGCATCACGATTGCTGAAACGCAGCAACCAAGGCCGCAGAGGGTCAAACCCCACACGGCCCATGACAAAACCTTAGCGATTTTTGAACGACCGGCAAACCACATGCCGAGCGACGCAAGGGTTCCCATTAGGAAAAAAACCACGGCATAAAGGAACTTGTCGCTGCGCTGATAAATCGTTTCAAGGCGCACCGATGCACCCTCACTGCGGGCCTTGGCTCTCGCCTCGATTCTCTTACGAAAAGCCACCCAGTGCTGGCGGAAGGTTGTTTCATCAGCGGAGCTTCGTGCGATCGCCTCAAGCGCCTTCACATCGCCAATCGAAGTTTCGGCATCTTTTGCGCTACCGGTCATGACATTCATGATCGCATTGCCAGCGCTCTGCCATTGCTTGTCGGAGACTTCCGAAGGTGGCAGCACAAACAAGCCAAACTTGGCGAAATTCGCCGCGCCCAAAACCTGTTGAAGCAAGTCGTGCAAACGCCCGCTCACCATGTTTCCGCCCGCACGAGATTCTTCAATCTGATTCCGAATTTGCGGTGCTGTCATCATTAGAGCGCTCATCTCCGCGCGGCGGTCAGGCCCGCCGGACTCACCCGATCCAGGCAGCACCACCCCCGCCCGCGCAAAGGAAAAATACCCGAGCAGACTCTCGTAAGTACGCATGTTGATCGACAAATCCGCGAGTTGATTTTGCAGCGGGTCACGCTTCTTCGCTTCGATCATCTCAAAGCTCTTCACCAACTCCGCGAGCTTGTCGCGGCCGGGTTCGAGCTCCTCGTACGAATACCTGTCGCGCTTGTCGCGAGGTTTTACGCCGATCGCCTCTAGCGCTGCGGAGTTGTCGACACGGAATGTCGGCTGCTTCATCGCAAACTGCGGGCGAAAAAGAATGTCGAGCAACCACGCAGTCGGCTTCACCCGGTATTCCTTGTCTTCGGCATCGGCAAGTTTCATCGAGCGCGCACCATGAATGCTGAGCATCGCGAATCCCGCATAAGTGCCAAACGGCTTGATCCGACCACCGTCCTGCAACGGCAAAGTCTCGACCTCTCGCAAGGTCTCGTTTGCCCACGGCACATAGCCCTCAACCCTGCGCAGTTCGCCTTTCGGCATCATGTCGACGAGCAAATTGTAAAATGCGGCGCACACTCCGACCGCAATGATCACTGCCGCAATGCGGCGCCCTGCACGCGATGGTTGGTCAGACATGGTTCTTCTTGCGGCTGGTGGTTCCGAGGTAGGTGAAAAGCTTGAGCAGGAATGTCACCAACATGCCGAAGGTGACGATGTAAAGGCTGTACTCGGGCCACATGTCGGCCGGATTGCGCACGACCTCAAAGACCGAATAAAGCTTCTGGCCCGGACCCGCTCCAGGCGGGCCGTAACTCGCTTGAAAAAAGGTCAGTCCCTCGTAGCGCATCGGCTCATTCATCTGAATCGTGACCTTCGACTTACCGCCCTTTTCGATGCGCGTGACATGGCTCACAAACTTTGCAGGCCTTGATGTACCAGGATGGAACTCGGCCTTAAATTCATCCAAGCGCAGCGCGAATGGCATCGGCCACAAGCGTTTGCGCATGTCGACGGTGAAGACGCGATTCTCATGCTTGATGGTGAAGGGATGGAAACTCGCACCTGCAAGAATGAACGGCGGCTGCTTGCTGCCATCACGGTTGATGACCCGCGCATAGCACGCTGCGGTGTTGGACTCAGCATTCACCTCCTCCGGCCGTGGCATGAGGTAGTAGCCATCGACCACCAAGGGGCTGCCGCTCGGCGCACGCTCAACAACCGATACGGGCAATGCGTTTATCTCGTATCCGGCAATCTCCAGATCAAAGGGCAAATTCGGGAATCGAAAAATCCGCTGCTTGCCGCGAGTGAGATCCGAAATGTCGCGCCCGCCGATCACATGGATGTCTGCCGGCTTGCCATCTTTAACCTCAGCGACCTCGACGACATATTCGACGTAATCTTCCGCCGCATCGTTGGTCTCACCCTCACCCACCGCCATGTTTCCGCGCTGCGAAAAGTGGTGGGCCACACCACCGCCAATGAGCATGAAGATGATGCCAAGATGGGCGATCAGGTTTCCGACATGCTTCCATCCCTTGCGGATGCGAATCACGCCACCGAGCATGAGATTGATCACCAAGACCACACCGACCCAATAACCTCCGGGCAATGGCAAGGGCACCAAGCGGCCGCCGATCTCTGGCAAAAGAAATGGCGAGCGCCAGTCGAAATATTTTTCCAGCGTCGCATAAAGCCCCCTGTCGATTTGCTCCAAGGTCGCGAACCAGGTCAGCAAGCCAAGGATGATCAAGAGAATTGTTGCGAGACCAAAACCAGACAACACATCAAAGACCTTGCCAGGCCAGCTTGTCGCTTCGCGTTTCGGTGATGGGTCGGATTGAGTCATGACAGTGATTTCAGCGCGTGCTTTGATCGACCATTTTCAAACTTTTCGCAAAAGTTTCGAGCGTAGCGGTCGCCGCTTTGACCTCCGCCTTCGGTCCCACCATTTTGACCGTGAGGATGCGGTCGCCAGCATCGCACACGACACCTGCAAGCGCGTATCCCGGCTTCGGCCCGGCACCCATGCCCGAGGCATAGGTCCCTTCAGCCTCGACCCACACACCCTCGAACCCCGCCACCGGAACCTTGCGCATTTCCGCCAAATTCTGCAGGCTGATTTTTCCCACCTCAAACTGTCCCAACCAGCGGTTGATGTTATCCAGCACGGTGCCCGATGCGATCGACACCCATGCCTCGCCCAAGCCGCTTTCGCCGAATCGATAGTTGAGCTGGCGAAACTGCGAGGGCGGCAGCTCTAGCCAACCGAGTGGCGTCTCGCCCTTAACCGGGCTGGGCTTTGCATCACGAAAACGCTGATCGCTCGTCGCATTGAGCATCGCGGGCTTGTCACGGGTCGATAGCGCGCGGGTTTCAGTAACCACGACCTCTTTTTTTTCGCTGCAAGAGCAGAAAACTATGCCGCAGACGCCAAGAACGGGTGCGATACGCATGACGCCGAGGCTGTAAACCCGCTTACCGACCCACGCAAGTGGAATCGGGCAATTTCACCGCCCCCATCTTTTGTGCATGCACTGCCATTCCCGCTTGCCTAGGATCCACAGCGAAACCAGTCCGCATGCCCGCCTTCTCCACCTGCTGGAACAGCTACCGCCACACCGATGGCGAGCCGATGATCGAGGAAATCGTCGACCTCGGCTTCGATCGCATCGAGCTCTCCCACGGCATGACCAT
>CAZXHZ010000086.1:0-4147 GCA_964639755.1 uncultured Luteolibacter sp.
ATCGACATAGAATTTTTGCGTGCCGCCGAGGGTTTGTAATTTTTGATCAAGCTCCCTGAGTTTTTTTTCGATCAGGTCGTGGTAATCGTTGTTCCATGCGTAGCGGGCAATGCGGTAGCCGCCGGGGTGGTTTTCGGGAAAAGGTTTGTCGCCCGGGAAATAATTGAGGGCGAGGCAGATCACCGTGCGGCATTCGGGCAGAACCTTGCGTGGGTCGCAGCGACGATGCGGATTGCGCTCGAGCCATGCCATGTCGCCGTGTTTGCCTTGTTCGATCCAATCGAGAAATTCCTTCGCATGGCTTGCGCTGCCGGCTTTGGCGAAGCGGCAATCGTCGAAGCCCGCCTCGGCGGCCCAATGTTTCACCTGTGCCTCGGGAGAGGTCATGCGCGGCTGGTGAAAAAGTAGCGGGCGCACTCGAGGATGCCGGTGGCGAGTTCGCTGAAATCGAGGCCCGAGGTGTCGAGTTTCAGATGGGCGACCTCCTCATAGAGGGGGTTGCGTTGGTCAATGAGCAGTTGGATTTTTGCGGCCGGGTCTTCGGTGTGGAGAAGCGGGCGATTGCGGTTCTTGGAGGTGCGTTCGAGGATCACATCGATCGGAGCGCTGAGCCACACGACATAACCGAGCTGTTTGAGCAGCACGCGATTTTCCTTGCTGCCGACGATGCCGCCGCCGGTGGAAATGATGCGTCGCTCGCTGCCTGCGTGGTTGGTGATTTCCTTCAGCAAGGAAGTTTCCATTTCGCGAAAGCCTGCTTCGCCCGACTCCTCGAAGATCGCAGGGATCGACTTGCTGGCGCGTTCCTCGATCACTTGATCCATGTCGACTAGCGGGTAGCCGAGCCGTTGGTGGAGCTCGCGGCCGACGGTTGTTTTGCCGCTGCCCATGAAGCCGACCAGCACGATGTTTTTCGGCGTCGGTTGCGTGTCGTTCATGGATTAAAACTAGCGATGACCGTTCGCGAGGGAAACCTAAAATAGGTGTTCGCAATCCGCCGGGGTCTGTGGCATGACCCCGCCATGTCCGAAACGCGCATCATCCAGGCCACTGACGATGACATGAAGGAGGCTGTCCGCGAGGCATGTGCCTTGTTGCGTGCGGGTGAGATCGTGGCCTTGCCGACCGAGACCGTGTATGGCTTGGCGGCGGATGCCTTCAACGCCGATGCGGTGGCGAAGGTGTTTGCTGCGAAAGAGCGGCCGTCATTTGATCCGTTGATCGTGCACATCGCTTCGCGTGGAGATTTGAAGCGGGTGGCGTTGGTGCCGGATGAAATTGCCGATGATGTCAATCGCCTCACCGACGCATTTTGGCCGGGTCCGCTGACTTTGATTTTACCAAAGCACCCTGATGTGCCGGATCTTGTGACGAGCGGGCTGCCGACTGTGGCGGTGCGTCAGAGTGCGCATCCGGTTTTTCGTGCGATCAACAAAGAGTTTGGTCAGCCGATCGCCGCGCCGAGTGCGAATCGCTTTGGCCGGATTTCGCCGACCTCCGCATCGGCGGTGATGAAAGAATTAGAGGGAAGGATTCCTTTGATTGTCGATGGTGGTGCCTGCACCGAAGGTCTTGAGAGCACGATCGTTTCTATCGAACCACGCGAAGGTAAAAAGCCAGTGTTGAGATTGCATCGCGCGGGTCCGGTGACCAAGGAGCAGCTACAGGCGTTTGGCAAGGTTGAGAAGCTCAAGGAGAAACCTGGTGATGCGCCGCATGCGCCGGGTCAGTTGCCGAGTCACTACGCGCCGCATACACCATTGATTTTACTTTCTGATCCGCGCGATTTTCGTCCTGAGCCTAGCAAGCGATATGGGCTGATGAGTTATCGTGGCGAAGATGACGGTCGATATGTGACCATGCATCCGTGGGAGTGCGTCGAGTCCTTGAGTCCCGGTAGCGGGAAGCTCGCCGAGGCGGCGATCCGCTTGTTTTATGTGATGCGCAGTCTCGATGAGGCCGGGCTCGATGCGATTGTCGCCGAGCCGGTAAGCGAGACCGGCCTTGGTGTGGCGATCATGGATCGCTTGCGCCGGGCATCGGTGAGGGAGTGAATTTTTTGCGCGGTGAAATTTTTCTCAATCGCAAAACCGTTCGTTCCATGTGTCCTGCAAGGCTGATTGCAGTTGCAGGTGTGCGTAATGCAAGCGCGAGCGGATCGTTCCTTCGGAAGTGTTGAGCTTGCGGGCAATTTCGCCGTGCGACATGCCTTGGAGATCGAACATCGTCACGACGTGGCGGTGGGCATCGGTGAGTTTTTTAAATGCTTCGTTGAGTCGTGTGCGGAGTTCTCGAATGATCGTTTGGCGTTCTGGATTGACACGATGACTTGGATCGACGAGTGCCGGATCGCAGCCGTCGTTGGAAACGACTTCCTGAAGGCTGATACCTGAGCGGCGTTTCTTTTTGCGCAGAAAATTGAGCGTGTGGTTTACGGCGATTTGGTGAATCCAGGTGTGAAAGCTCGAGTGGCCGCGAAAGCTGCGAATGGAGCGAAATGCGCGTGAATAGACTTCTTGCAGAATGTCGTGGCTGTCCTCGTTTTGTGAGGTCATGTGTTGCACGAGGCCATAGAGGCGCAGGTGATATTTTTCAATGAGTGAGTCGAAGGCGCGAGTGTCTCCATTTTGGGCGAGTTCCACAAGTTCGTGGTCGGGATCGGTGGTAATGTGATTCATATCAATAGGGGGGATGGTCCGATTGTGGCAAATGATTGGCACTTCGTGACCTACGCGAGAGCGTGGCGAATTCGGTCTTGGCCAAGGGGCAGTGTGTGTGATTAGGTCGCGCCACGCATCATGGCCGTTTACACCGCCAATTCCGATTACGAGGACAACGACAGCGATCCGATCCGCCTTATGCTCGGCGACGAGGTGCGGGTAGGTGCGGCCGACCGGACTTGGCCCGGCTGGGTTTGGGCAAAGGATGCGGGGGGCAATGATGGATACATTCCCGAGGAAATTCTCAAACCGCTTGGCGACGGGCGCTTCTCGGCGATCGAGGCATTTGACCCCACGGTTTTGAAAATTCGGCGTGGTGATGCCCTGGAATCGTTGCGTCAGATCCACGGCTGGCACTGGTGCCGAAATGAAAGCGGTGGGGAAGGCTGGGTGGCGGGGTACCTGCTTAGGCCGGCCTGAAATGGTGGTGGATTTGGCCGATTTTCTCGGATTTTCCTTGCCAGCGACTGGGGCTGACCCTATCACGCGCGTCCCTTTTGCGCCGCAAAGCAACCAAAGAAGACCAGAGGGAACATCCCATGCGGCGGGTCTTCGAGAATCGCCCGACCTGATTCAAGGCGGGAAACCAAACATCACATGATCAACGAACTCATCAACGACATGGTGGACGCCGGCGTCCACTACGGACACCAGACGAAAAAGTGGAACCCACGCATGAAGCCCTTCCTCATGAAGGACAAGGGCGGGATCTACATCATCAACCTCGAGAAAACCGTCCAGCAGCTCGACAAAGCCGCGGCGTTTCTCGGAGAACTCACCGGCAAGGGCAAGAAGGTCCTCTTCGTCGGTTGCAAACGCCAGGCGCAGGACGCGATCCGCGAAGCTGCCGAGGCGACCGGTCAATATTACGTCAACCACCGCTGGCTCGGCGGCATGCTCACCAACAGCGCGACCGTGCGCAAGTCGGTGGAGCGTCTCAAGTATCTTGAAAACATCGAGAAGCAGCCTGAATTCAAGGCCATGTCGAAGAAGGAGCTCGCCGCTCTCGGCCGCGAGCGTGAAAAGCTTCTGCGCAACCTCCGTGGCGTGCGCGACATGGACAAGAAGCCTGATGCCGTGGTGATCGTGGACTCCGCCCGCGAGACCATCGCCGTGGCCGAGGCCCGCCGCCTTGGGATTCCGATCGTTGCGCTGGTCGACACCAATGCCGATCCGGCCCTCGTTCAATATCCGATCCCTGGCAATGACGACGCGATCCGTTCGATCCGCATCATTCTCCAGAATCTCGTCGATGCCATGGTGACCTCCCGCAAGGGTTGATCCTTTGGTGTTTTGCGAAAAAACAACTTCACTGAAATTTCACACATGATTACTGCTGCAATTGTCAAAGAACTCCGCGACAAGACCAATGCCGGGATGATGGACTGCAAGAAGGTCCTCACCGAAACCAACGGCGATCTTGAAGC
>CAZXHZ010000087.1:0-6209 GCA_964639755.1 uncultured Luteolibacter sp.
TCGGGCACACGAAGATCCGCGCGGTCGATACCCACACCATCGATGTCGTCTGGGAGCTGCGCAACGACAGCGACAAGTCAGTGACCATTGCGCTCCATCCCGATCTGGCCGAGTGGGCCAAGGATGCCGACACATGGGCGACGCCGTCGGTCTTGTCTTGTGCGCCGATCGAAGCGGAAGTTGCGGCTGGTGGCAGCCGTGAAGTGAGTGCGCGAATCCATTTTTCTCAGGCGAAACTTTGGGACACCTTCACGCCGAATCTTTATTTGCTGCGTGCCCGTCTCTTGGTGAACGGTGAGGAATCCGACCGTGCATCGGAGCGCTTCGGTTTCCGCACCATCGCCATCGAGGGCAAGGACATCCTGCTCAACGGTCAGCCCGTTCACTTTTTCTCCGACTGGGGTCACAAGGCCACGCCCTACCCTCTCACTGAGTCATGGGTGCGGCAGTGGTTCGGCATGTTGCGCGACGCCCACATGAACCACACCCGTCTCCATGCCTATGTGCACGACGAGCGGTTCTTGGCGATCGCCGACGAGATGGGCATCTTCATCACCATCGAGACCAGCATCCATGGCTCGGGTGGCGAGCAGGGCTCGGACTCGCCGGAGTACTGGGAGGCCGCTCGCAAGCAGGTGCGCGGCATCGTGAAGTATTACTCCAATCATCCCTGCGTGGTCCTATGGTCGGTGGAGAATGAAATGCGTTGGAACCGCGACACGACCCCGCTCTACAAGGAGGAACTGCCGAAGATCCGGCAACTCTTCAACGAACTCGATCCAACCCGGCCCGCTTACCACGAGGGCGATACTTCACTGTGGGACGAGAGCGAATTGGAAATCATCAATCGCCACTACGGCAAGGAGGTCGCTGGTTACGGTTGGTGGGATCAGAAGCGTCCGCTGCATGCTGGCGAGATGTCGATCCATCACCTCATGGGAGCAAACAACACCCTCGCTCTCGGTGGCGACGGGGTTTTTGAAAACTATGCCAACATCGAGCGCTCGGCCTCCGAGGATGCTTTGTTGATCATCGAAAGCGCCCGCATCCGCGGGGTCTGCCTGCTCGCACCTTGGAACCTCTCGTGCAATGTCAATCCGCGTATGGACGCCGAGTTGGTGCGCCTCGACTATGATGATTGGAATGCGCCCGGTGCCAAGCCGCTCATCGTCCCACCGCACTCCAGTGAATTCGCTTTCTGGAAGCCCGAAGAAAAAGGCTATACCGCTTCGGTCGCTTTCGATCTCATGCAGCAGGCATTCCGTCCCGTGGCGGTGATCGATGAATCGCGCCGCTCGCAGTATCACGCCGGTGCGAAAGTGCTGCGCCATTTGCATGTGGTCAACGATTCCGCGAGGGACCTCAATGGAACCCTGCGCGTGCATCTCGGTGGCAAGCTGATCCATGAGTCGGCCATCTCCGTCGCACGCGGGCGCGTGGAAAGCGTCGAAGTCTCCTGGATCATCGCCGATGTCACAACAAACGGTGAACACGCCTATGCGGTGACACTCGAATCCGATGCCGGCAGCGACTCATGGGAGCGACCATGGTTCATTGCCAAGTCATTCGCTTCCAACCGCTCGCTGGAAGGAATGAGCGTCACGCTCGTCGGGAGCGAAGGTCTGTCGGAAACATTGGTCAAGCTCGGTGCCTCGGTTCGATGCGTCGCCACGCTTGATGAAGTCGCTCCCGCTTCGGATCGCATCGTTCTGGTGGCGCCGTTCACGATCAAAGCCACGGCTGCGAACCGTTTGCGCGAATTGCTCGATGCCGGCCTGCGCGTCGTGCTGCTGGAGCAAACCGCAAGCATCTTCCCCGGTTCCCCGATGAAGGAACAGTCGGTGGTGAGCGCATGGAAACGCTCGCCGCTGCATCCGGTGTTTGAAAACATCGGCGACGGACTCCTGAGTTTCTGGGGTGGAACGCCGTTTCCAGCCCTCGACGGTGATCATTTTGTCATTCGCAGCGCTTACACCAAAGGCGATGCCCGTCATGCCGCATGCCTTGCGGATACGGGTGACGGCGGCTTCGGCAACGGTGATCTCGAGGGTCAGGCGCTGCTTGAGATCGAGGATGGTGCGGGACTTCTTCTCGCCTGCCAGTTGCTCATCGGCGAGCGCTTTGGCGATCTTCCGGTGGCCGAACTCTTGCTTAGCAACATGCTCCGGCATGCCGCTTCATGGAGTCCCCGTTCTTCCGTCGAGGTCGAAACCACGAAAGAGTTTTCACAGTCGCTGTTCGAAAAAGCGGCGAAAGGCGCGACCATCATCGTCAGTAATCCCACCGATGCTGTGCTGGCCGAGTGGGGCAAGGCTCTTGCCGTCAGACTGGAACCGCGCGTGGATCCGAATGGAATCTATCAGGCCGTGCGCGCCAGTGGATCGGAGCCTCCGATCGTGCAGGGTGTCTCGCATCACGATCTCTGCGGCATCGAAACATGGACCTACGGCTGGAGCAAGTTGCCGAACAAAGCGGTTGCCTCGCGCCTATTGATTCCGGCTGCGCGGCTGGATGAGCTATTCGTCACCGCCCCGCGTTCCGCCCTGCGCGAACTCTATGTTTATGATGGCAGCTCCGAAATGCTGCGCGCCCATACCGCAAGCCGCTTCTGCTACGGCAACGAATTGGCCGAATATGGAGTGATTGCCGGCGTGGTGCGCCACGGCAAGGGGAGTATTGTTTTATCGATGCTCGACGATGCTGCCGAAGCGCCCTTACGGCTTGTGCGTTGCTTGAATGCCATCCGTCGAAACGCGGGGGAAAAACTCAACGACCGCATCTGGGATGTGCCAGTCGTCGAATCGGAAAACCGCAGCGATGGCTTCCCGATCAAGATCCATCATTGCCTTGAAGCGCACGATGCGGAAAGCCTCGCGCGCCTCGTCGCGGCCACCAAGCCGTTGCAGGATTTTTTCGGCTCGCGCCAGATGCTCACGCAGTCGCGCTGGGAGGAAATCGAAATCAAGGATGGTTGGATCACCGCTGAAAACGCGGAGACGGTCATCCTCGCTGGCACCATCCACTCGCCGCGTGCACGCAAGAACCGCGAGATCAGCGTGCTCAACTGCCCGAACCCCGAAGAGCAGGTGTTCTGCGATTTCGAGGGGGAGGGGGCCGCGATCTTTCACCTCAACACGGCAGCGATCGCTCAGGTCGATCTCGCCTCCCGCGTGGTCACCGTGCCCGACATCGACCTTGAAGCTGGCAACAACCACTACCTCATCGTTTGGAAGCCTGGCAAGGCAGGCGCCAAGCTCCGCATGGACTGGCGCAATATCATGCGCACGCCGGAACGGACGCTGCATTTTTTCTGAGGTTTCGCATCAGGTTTTTCCCAAGCCCAACATTCGCGCCTCGCGGGCATATGCGCCCGGAGGCATGCCGTGGCGCGCGCGGAACAGGCGCCGCGGCCTAAGAAGGCTCGACACTCTTTTCGTGTTCTTAAAAGAAATTTTGAACCGCGAATGAACGCGAAAAATGAAGAGAGATTGGATTTTTGTGATTGGTGATTAGGTGAAGAGGAAGAAGCCGATTCTTAAGGCAGGGACCTTTGTCCTCAAAGGTCCGTCGGATGAATCGTCGTCGTTGAAGCGGTTTCTTCTCCGACCTTCGACTATCTCGATGTTGCAGAAGAGCACGACAAGAGTGTCGTGCCTCCTTAGCAAGCCGCCGCTTCTTCAGCCTCACTCATCATGCACCTTTTTCGCGGCAAGACGGAACTTGCGTGGGGTCACGCCGTGGGCGCGTTGGAAGACATGGTTGAAGTAGTTGGGCGTGCTGAACCCGCAGGCGGCGGCGACCTTGTGGATCGGCAGATTTCCGATGCTGAGCATCTCGCGAGCTTTTTCCAGCCGGCCGGAGCTGATTTCATCCTTGATCGAGCGTCGCAGAAGTTTGCGAAAAAGTCGACCAAGTGTGGCGTGTGATACGCCGACATGCTCTGAGATCTCCTCAATCGGCAGCGGGCGTGAAAGATGATCCCGGATGTAGCGCAGTGCCTTGCTCACTAGCTCATCGGGTACGAGCATGATCTGGGTGCTTTGGCGGCTCACCACTCCGACGGGGGAAATTGGCGGAATGGCTTTTTTGGGCCCTTGGCCCCGCATCACCCTGTCCAGCAAGGCTGCTGCCTCGAAGCCCATTTGCGTGAAGTTGAGGCGGATGCTTGAAAGAGGCACCGGGGAAAAATCGCAGATCAGCTCGTCGTTGTTGGTGCTCAGGATCGCTATATCCTCCGGTACTTTGAGACCTAGCTCCAACGCGCATTGCATCACATGCACGCAGGTCACATCCGAGGGCGAGAAGATCGCCAGCGGCTTGGGTAGCTTCCTGATTGCGGCCTCGATCGGACCGCGCAGGCTGTTCTGCGCCAGCGACTCGCCGATCCAGACCTGCTCGATCACCTTCGCCCTCTGGCCGATCGTCTCGGTGAATCCCAAGATCCGGTCGCGGAAGAAGGTTCGGTTTTTTTTGCCAACGGTCAGAAAGTTTTCGAAGCCTAGCGAAAGGAGGTGCTCCGCTGCCATTTGGCCGCAGGCGGTATCGTCCTGCAGTATTCGCAGCTGTTCTCCCAACAGGCCTTCATCGCTGTTGCAGAGTGCCACCATCGGCAGCTTCAAATTCAAAAGATAGCGTGCGGCCGCGCGGTCGGGCCCGATCAAGCAGAGCAATCCATCGACCTTTTTGGGAATGGTTGACCAACTTTTGGGCTGCGCGTTATCGAAGAGGATCACCCAATTTCTTTCCCGAGCAAAGCGGGCGATTCCCTTGAGGATTCGGGGCTCGTGCCAGCTCAAAAAAACCGCAATGGTCTTGGCGGGAGATCGGCGGTTTTTTGAGGAAGGCATGTGGCTTCACTCCATCAGATTGCCCCCTTGATGGCAATTTGAAATTGATCATTAAATGTACTTTTATCTTAAAAGTTGCAATTGCTGATCGAGCGGCATGCGGCATCATGGTGCTGAAATCAGACGCATTCATTCCATTGAGTTTCATGACCATCCAGCACACCACCCAGGCCTTCCACCTTCGTCCCTACACCGAGCGCAAGCGCCTCTCCGCGCCACGCGTCAACCACGACGAGGAGATGTTTCCCTATCACCCCGCGCCAGGTGTGCCGAAGCACTTGCAGCCGATCCACCGCAACCTCTGGACATCGGCGTTTCCTTACAAGAAGGCGATGGATTATCCCGGTCACTTCGAGGTGCGGGAACTGCCGGTGGTGCGCTTGGAGAATGAGTTTGCGCGGGTGACGGTGATGCCCTCGATCGCCGGTCGGGTGATGGAGATCTTCGACAAAAAGCTCAACCGCCAACTCCTCTGGACGCCACCGAGTCTTCCGCTCGCCAACCTTTCGCTCTCCGGGCCTTGGAGCATTGGCGGCATCGAGTTCAATCCTTTCCGCTACGGCCACAATGTCCACGGCATCTCGACGATCGAGACCCGCAAGGTGACGCTCGCCGATGGCCGCGAGGCGATCGCGATGGGCGCCTTCGACGAGCTCTTCGGCTGCGGTTGGGAAGTCATTCTCACGCTGGAAAAAGGCACGCTGGTCTCGCGCATGACCATCACCAACCATTCCGGCAAGGACCAGCCGAGCCTCTATTGGTGGACCTGCATCGCGGTGCCGCAGCAGTGGCGCGATCGGGTGATGATGGCGCCGGGCGATTTTTTGCATCATGCGATGTTCCGCCAGGGTTATGAATTTCATCAATGGCCGATGGTGCATGGAGTCGATTGGTCGCAGTGGTTGCACCAGCACGAGGTGGTCTCGGGATATTTGACCAACACCGCCTCCGACTTCATGGGTTACACCAACGAGAAAGAGGGCTGGAGTTTCGTCCACCGTGCCGACCGCGGCATCTGCAAGGGCCGCAAGCTCTGGTCGCTTGGCAGTCAAGGCGTGCACCAATCTTTCTGGCAGTTGCTCGCCGAGCCCAACTGGGTGCCTTATGCCGAGATCCAATGCGGTCTGCTGCCGACCCAGCCCGACACCGGCATCCTCAAGGCCGGCGAGAGCATCAGCTGGACCGAATCATTCTGCGGCGCGCAAGGCGCATCGACCGCCACCGACTACGCGCAAAATTTCTCTGCCTTCGAGCAACGCGGCATCGAAAAAACCGGCAAGGATTGGGCGGCATGGAATGACTCTGCCTTCTGGCGGATCACGAAATCCGAAACGCTCATCGCCGAGGACGAACGGCTTGCGA
>CAZXHZ010000088.1:0-3247 GCA_964639755.1 uncultured Luteolibacter sp.
AATTCCCGTTCTGGGCGATGGCGCAATTCCGAAAGTGGTCCAGCAAACTGGGGTCGCGGAAGGGTTCCGTTGGCATAAAGATGCTTTCTCCAATTGAATGCCGAAACGAATCGCGCCACGGGATCGCGGGCGAGGATCAGATATCGTATTCCTGACGCTGGAATGGGGCGTCGCGAGTGAAAGTGTCCGAACTGAAAGTTTGCTGCCTTAAGCTCACGGGCAACCGTGATCCCCCCGCATTTCCCGACATGAACGAGGTCGAAGGGCGTGTCTGGTGTAAGGGTTGGCATGTTGAATTTGAATCCTTTATGGTCACCTCTGATAGCTCAGAAACTCCATTGGAAGAAATCGCACAATGATGTTGAGCTTCAGGGCTTTTCGTCCAAGTTCATTCCGGAAATGCGAAAAGGCGGGAAGGACTTCGAGTGCCAGCTTCCAGTCCTGTAGATCGCGTTTTTCGGTCATTGATGATTTAAGTTCCTATGGGATTTCATGGCTGAAAAATGTAAGAATTCTAATGCCTGCGGTGGCGTGCTTCCAGGTCGAGTTGATAGATGACGGGTGCAGTGACTCCGTTGCCGGCGAGGTTGGTTTTTCCGAGGGCTTTGAGGACGGCCAGAGGTTACTGGCGGCAGACGAAAATGGTGGCGGGGTTGGCCTGCATGTCGGAGGGTCCGCCCGAGGCTGCAACCGCATCCGAGAGGCTGCCGTCGGCGGCGGCGATGGCAGCGATTAGTTTGGTGCCCACCAGCGAGACCGGCACCAAAAAGGGGTTTCTCACATCGCCTGCGATGCTGATGAGGTTGCCGCTCTTGCGATCGGCCATCGTGACGACGACCTGCGGGTCGGAGGTTTTCATTTTCAGCCAAAGAGGTCATCCGATTTGCGTCCGGAGGCGGCAAGGTAAGGGGCCTTGGCCGAGTGGGTAGCGATGCTGCGGAGGACTTGATCGCTGACCGGGATCAGTTGGTACGAGGGGTTGCCGGTGTCTTTGCCTGCCTGCCTGAGGATTTTTGTTCCGGACGGGCCGGAGCTCGGCAAGAACGTGCAACTCGGGGCAAAGGTGAAGCAGAGCGCCAGTGGGGTGAGGCGGGCGAAGGGGATTTTGGGAAGGTTATGATTTTAAGGGGTTCGGGTATGCTGCCGCCCTTGGTCGTACTGCAATGAGCTCGGGTGACCACGGAATTTTTGAATTTTGCGCTTTGTCATCTGGACGCTTGGACTCTTGTAGGAAGCCCTTACGCTATAATGGTATAGCCCACACTCCGGCCAAGGAGCCACGGGGCTTGTGCGAAAAATTTTAGTATGAAAAGCCAACACTAAATTCAAGGGCAAATAACAGCCAATAAGGGATTTGCGGGCTTTTTGTAATTGGAAAGTATCCGTGTGAGGGCGGAGGGCGGAGGGAGAATTTTAATATTTAGTTTTGGATTTTGAATGGGAAAAGCAAGAGATCCCTGCCATGTGGCAGCTGACACACATAACTCTTGCATCAGGGGGCTGATCCGGTTTTTTCCATCCTCATGGTGATCGCGTTTCACAAGCCCTACGGCGTGTTATGCCAGTTTACGCCGGATCAGCCAGGTCAGCGGACTTTGGCGGATTTTGGTTTTCCGGCGGGAGTTTATCCGGTGGGGCGCTTGGACATGGATTCGGAAGGTTTGCTTTTGCTTTCTGATGAGGCGGGGTTCAATCATCGGTTGCTGGATCCGCTTGCGGCGCACGGGCGGACTTATTGGGCCCAAGTGGAGGGGGTGGCGGATGAGGAGGCCTTGCAGCGATTGCGGCGTGGTGGGATCGAGATTCAAAATTACCGCACGCTATCGTGTGGCGCGAAGTTGCTGCAGCCCGAGCCGCGGATGGCTGAGCGGAATCCGCCCGTGCGATTTCGCAAATTGATTCCGACCTCATGGATTGAGCTGCGACTGACCCAAGGGAAGAATCGTCAGGTGCGGCGCATGACTGCGGCGGTGGGGTATCCGACGCTGCGATTGATCCGTGCGGCGATTGGAAGTTTCGAGCTCGGCGCGCTGGCCCAAGGCGAGTGGAAAGTGCTTGAGAAGGGCGACTTGGAAAAGGTGTGGGCCTAGAAAATCGCCGCGAGTTTCACATCGTGATCGGCAGGTGGCCGTAAAGCGTGAAGCCGGTGGATTCGTCGATGTGGATGTCGAGGATTTGGCCGGTGTGACGGCTGGGGTCGCCCTCGAAGATGACGATTTTGTTGTGCGAGGTGCGGCCGGAGAGTCGCTCGGGATTGTTTTTTGAGGGGCCTTCGCAGAGGATTTGCTGGCGGGTGCCGACGAGTGCCTCATTTTTTTCGATGGCGATGCGGTTGACGACTTCGAGGAGGCGTTGGTTGCGTGATTCCTTTTCTTCTTCGGAGAGTTGTCCGTCCATTTCAGCGGCGGGGGTGTTGCGGCGTTTGGAGTAGCGGAAGACGAAGGCGTTGTCGAATTGCAGGCGTTCTACGGTGTCCATCGTAGATTGGAAATCCTCCTCGGTTTCGCCGGGGAAACCGACGATGATGTCGGTGGTGATGGCGATGCCGGGTCTGGCGGCCTTCATTTTCTCACAGATCTCGACAAACTTCGCGCTTTTGTAGGGTCGGCGCATTTCCTTGAGGATGCGATCAGAGCCGCTTTGCATCGGAAAGTGGATGTGCGAGCAGAGCTTGGGCAGGTAGGTGAAGGCGGCGACGAGATCGTCGCGATAGCCGATCGGGTGAGGCGAAGTGAAACGGATGCGCTCGATGCCATCGACTTCGTGCATGGCCTCGAGCAACTGCACGAAGGGTGACTTGCCGGCGATGATCGGAAATTCCGTGCGGCCGTAGAGGTTGACGATTTGGCCGAGCAGGGTCACTTCCTTAACACCTTGCGTGGCGAGTTGGCGGACTTCATCGACGATTTCGTCAATCGGCCTGCCGCGTTCGCGTCCGCGAGTGTCGGGCACGATGCAGAACGAGCAGCGCATGTTGCAGCCCTGCATGATTGAGACAAAGGCCGAGGCCTCGCGTGCCTTGGGGATATGATCGCGAATGGTGTTTTGTGAGCCTTCTTCGGCTTCGATGTCGCAGACCGTTTCACCGCGCAGCGAGAGTGAGGGGTCATCCATGCGGGCCTCGAGGCGACGCTTGAGGATGCCATCCACATAGTCGAAGACCTTGTGGTATTTTTGTGTGCCGGCGACCACATCAAGACTGGGTACGGCTTTGAAAAGTTCCTCGCCGCGCGACTGCGCCATGCAG
>CAZXHZ010000089.1:0-15878 GCA_964639755.1 uncultured Luteolibacter sp.
CGGGAAGTCGGTTTGCCCTCGGCTTTGGCCTCGGTGCATTCAAGGATGATAATCTCGCGTGGCATGGATGGAAATTTGGGGGACGCGGAGAATGCCTTAATCCTCCTCTTCGTCAAGCGAAACCGACTCAGAATCTTCATCGTCGGCATATTTTCCACCGCTGAAACCGACTTCATTAGATGGACGGAAGCGCCTCTTGCCGTATTCCTTTTCCCACTGGGCCTGACATTCCACGGTCAGGCGGGCAAATGGGATAGCCTCAAGGCGTGCCTGCGGAATCTTGCGATTGGAAAGCTCGCAGATGCCATAAACGCCCTTACGGATGCGCATCAAGGCTTCTTCGATCTCATAAAGCGCGTCCTGCTCCTTCGCCAGAACCGACAGGGCAAAATCGCGGTCGTACGCATCACTACCAGCATCACCCTGATGCTGACCACTGCCCGAAGCCTCGGAGCCTTCAGGAGCATTGCGAATCGTGTCACGGGTCATGCCCGACATCGAATCAACCAATTCATCCCGAAGATCAAGCAGACGCTGGCGCTGCTTTTGCACAAAAGAATCACTGTGTGGTGCCACTGGCGCGACAGCGATTTCAACCACCTGAGCAGGCTTTTTGACAGGATTAACCGCTTGCTTGGTCGGAGATTTAACCACAGGCGTGGTCTTTGCTGTCACCTTCACAACCGGCTTGGCGACTTTCTTAACAACAGTTTTTTTGGCCGCTACAGGTTTCTTGGCCGGAGCAGTTTTTTTCGTCGCTGCCGGTTTTTTAACTGGCACAGCCTTCTTCGCCTTGGCCGGTTTCTTGGTAGGAGCCGTCTTGGTGGCTTTCGCCGGGACGGCTTTTTTTGCGACTTTTTTGGCCGCAACCGTTTTATTTGAAGCAGCAGTTGGTTTTTTGGAAACCGCCTTTTTTATAGGCTTTGCAGCAGGTTTGGCCTTACCCTTGGGGGCGGCTTTCTTAGGGGTGTTTTTCTTTGCGGCCATGGCGCAGCTTTCAATTGGTAGGATCAATTGGTCCCCGTAATCTAACCGGAAAATCGATTTGCGGTCTCGGAGAGCGGGGTGGGTTAGCCCTTGTTTCCTTTCTCATCAAGGGAAAAATTCGGCCAACCGCGAAATATCCATTCGTTCCCTGTCGGCAGCAGGCTTGTAATGCCGATCTGGTCGACTAAACTGCCGCCCCGCCATGGAGCTAAACGCCATTATCGAAGCCCTGCTCATTGCCTCCCAAGATCCCCTGCCATCGGAGGAAATCGCCCGACTCATCCGTAGCCGAGTCGCCGAAGCCGAGGATGTGCGCGTCCGCGAAATCGAAGAAGGCAGGGAAAGTCCACCACTCGCCGAATGGCTGGCAAATCTCGGCCAGACAGATGCATCACAGGTTGCTGCCGTTATCGCCGAGCTAAATACCAACTATGAGGAAAGCCATCGCTCCTTCGTCATTCTTGAGCGCCCTAAAGGTTGGAAACTCTACACCCGCCCGGAGTATGGCGAATTTGTTCGCCAGCTTTTCCCTGGTCGCAAACCGGAACGACTCAGCGGTCCCGCCATGGAGACGCTCGCCATTATTGCCTATCGCCAACCCATCACAAAAGCCGCCATCGAAGCAGTCCGGGGCGTAGCTTGCGACGGCATGATCCAAAAACTTCTCGACCGAGACCTGATCCGCATCGGCGGTCGCGCCGAACTCCCCGGTCGCCCACTGCTTTACGAAACAACCGATCTTTTCTTCGAACACTTCGGAATCCGCTCAATCGACGAATTGCCAAACGCTACGGAGCTGCGCAAAATCAAACTACCGGAGGCCACCGAATCTGTCGAACAATCCGAGCCTGAAATGCAACTCGCCTTCAGCGCCATCGGCAGCCCCGCCGCCAGCGCAGGCAATGATGAGCCATCCGACGACAACGAATCCTGACACTACCGCTGCCTGTGAACCTTGATGACATCCGCCGCCAGATCGACGAAATCGACCGCGACCTGCTCGATTTGCTGAATCGTCGTGCCGATCTAGTTCACGAAGTCGGCGTGGTGAAAAAACGCGACGGACTGCAAATTTACGCCCCCGAACGCGAAGAATCACTTCTCCGCACACTGATTTCAATGAATCAGGGACGTCTCAGTGAAACATCGATCCGTGCGATTTACCGCGAAATCATGTCAGCCGCGCTTGCGCTCGAAGACGACCTCAAAATCGCCTACCTTGGCCCTGAAGGCACATGGACCCATCAGGCAGCGATCAAGAAATTCGGACACTCGGTCAGTTACTCGCCGCAACCAAATTTCGCCGATGTCTTCGATCAAGTCACTCGCCGTAGCGCGGATTACGGAGTCGTGCCGATCGAAAACTCCACCGAAGGTGCGGTATCGCACACTCTCGATCTTTTCGTGGATTCGCCCCTCCACATTTGTTCTCAAATTCTGCTGCGCATCGAAAATTGCCTTATGGCGGCCATACCGCGCAGTGAAATTCGCACACTGTATTCTCACCCGCAGGTCTTCGGCCAATGCCGTTCGTGGATTCACCGGAATTTCCCCCAAGCCGACTTGGTCGAAGTCTCCTCAACCACCAAAGCCGCACAAATCGCCCAAGAGCAAGCCAAGCAAGGAGCCGGCGCGCTCGGCGGTCCTCTCGCCGCAGAAATTTACGAACTCGATGTGCTTGAAACCTCGATCCAGGACCGCGCTACCAACACCACCCGTTTCCTCGTGATCGGCGAAAAAACCTGTCCGCCTACCGGCCAAGACCGCACCTCGGTACTCTTTGCCATTCACGACCGACCCGGTTCGCTCGTTAAAGCGCTCCAAGCCTTTGACAATTTCCACATCAACCTCTCAAAAATCGAATCTCGCCCCTCAAAACGCAAGGACTGGGAATATGTTTTCTATGTCGATTTGGCCGGCCACTGCATGGACCCAGAAGTCGCCAAAGCTCTTGCCGAGCTGCACCAACATTGCTCAATGATCAAACTTCTCGGTTCTTATCCGGATGTGACTGAATAAGCCTGCCTGCCGAACCCAAAAATTACGCGCAAAGAGAACTGGCGTATTGAAATTTAAACTGCTTGATTGCGCCGCACATGAACAAAAAAGTGGAACTGAACATTGATGGTAAAACCCTCGAACTGCCTACCATCGTGGGATCAGAGGGCGAGGAAGCAATGGATATTTCTGCGCTCCGCAGCAGTACAGGTTTCATCACACTCGATCCCGGCTTCGGCAATACAGGCTCATGTGAGAGCGCGATCACTTTCATCGACGGCGAAAAGGGCATTCTTCGCTATCGCGGTTATGACATCGCCGAACTGGCTGAGAAAAGCACCTTCATCGAGACCGCCTATTTGCTCATCTATGGCGAACTTCCTACCGCCACAGAACTTGCCGATTTTTCCACGCTGCTCACGGACAACCAGATGCTTCACGAAAGCATGCGTTTTCACTTCGAGGGTTTTCCTCACACCGCGCACCCGATGGCAATCCTCTCCGCGATGATCAATGCCGCATCATCGTACTATCCGGACCTCGCAAGTGGAGACAACCGTGAAAGCAACTTTCCGCATCACGCCGCGCGTCTCATTTCACAAATCCGCACCATCGCTGCCTTCGCCTATCGCAAGGCTCACGATCTTCCACCGATCTATCCGCGCACCACTCTCGATTATACTGCGAACTTCCTACACATGATGTTCTCGCATCCAGGTGAGGATTGCGAACTGAACCCTGAAATCGTCAGAGCACTCGACCTGATCTTCCTGTTGCACGCCGACCACGAACAAAACTGCTCGACTTCAACCGTTCGCACAGTCGCCTCAAGCCGCGCGAATCTTTTCGCTTCGGCATCAGCCGGCGTTTGCGCCCTTTGGGGCCCCCTTCATGGTGGCGCCAATCAGGCCGTGCTGGAAATGCTGGAGAAAATCCATCAGGAAGGTGACGATGGAACCAATTTCCTAAATGAAGTGAAAAACAAGGTCGGCAACCGCCGCCTGATGGGCTTTGGCCACCGCGTCTACAAGAGCTTCGACCCCCGCGCTGTCATCATCAAGCAGCAGTGCGACAAGGTGCTCGCCCAACTTCAAAAGTCGGACCCACTTCTCGAAATCGCCAAAAAACTCGAGGAAACCGCGCTGAACGACGAATACTTCATCGCCCGCAAACTTTATCCGAATGTCGATTTCTACAGCGGCATCATCATGCGCGCCATCGGCATCCCAACCGACATGTTCACGGTCATGTTCGCCATCGGCCGCATGCCGGGATGGGTCGCAAACTACAAGGAAGTCATGGAAGACACCGACAGCCGCATTGTGCGCCCACGCCAAATTTACACCGGCGCCACTCAGCGACCCTTCGTTCCCCTCGAGAAGCGGGCATGAAAATCCTCAGTCACAGCGATCCGGGATATCAGGCATTCGTGAGGCGGCTCAACCGCCGTGCGATCCCCGAAGCCGGCGTGCGCGATCTGGTCAGCGAAATCATCGCCCAAGTCGCCACCAAAGGCGATGATGCGCTCGTCACGCTCACCAAACGCTTCGACGGCGCGACGCTCAAATCTAAGTCACTGTTTGTCACCGAGGCCGAAATGCTGGCCGCCGAAAAGTCCGTGAGCCTCGCAACCCGCAGCGCCGTTTCACGCAGCCTCAAAAACATCCACGCCTTCGCCAAGCACAGCCTTCGCAAGGATTGGTCGATGAAAAATGCCGAAGGCGCCACCGTCGGCGAACGCTTCACACCCTTCGACCGCGTCGGCGTCTATGTCCCCGGCGGCAAGGCACCTCTCGTATCGACCGCACTCATGACCGCCGGTTTCGCCAAAGCCGCAGGAGTGCCGGAAATCATCGCCGCCACACCCTGCGCACCCGATGGCTCGGTGAATCCCTCGCTGCTCTACGCATTGAAACAGGCAGGTGCCACCGAGATTGTCAAAATCGGCGGTGCCCAAGCCATCGCCGCGCTCGCTCTCGGCACAAAATCCATTCGCCCAGTCGATCGCATCTTCGGCCCCGGCAACCGCTTCGTCGTCGAGGCCAAACGCCAACTCGTCGGAGCGGTGTCCATCGACCTCCTTCCCGGCCCCAGCGAAATTCTCATCCTCGCCGACAAGTCTGGAAACCCCGACTTCATCGCCGCCGATCTACTCGCCCAAGCCGAACACGGTGGCGATAGTGTGGTCGGATTTGCAACCGATTCAAAAGCGCTCCTCAACCGCGTCGTTTCCTCGATCGAAAAACAACTGCCACTTCTTAGCCGTGGAAAAATCATCCGCAATGTGCTCAAGACCGGCACCTTTCTTCTGCACCTGAAATCATTCGAAGAAGGCATTGCCATCAGCAACGCCTTCTGCCCCGAACACCTTTCTCTCATCACCGCCAACGAAAAACGCTGGCTGCCAAATATTCGTACCGCCGGCGCGATTTACCTCGGCAACGATTCGCCCGTCGCCGTCGGCGATTTCCTCGCTGGACCCAGCCACACACTCCCCACCGGTGGTGCCGGAAGATCCTTCTCAGGCCTGCGTGCCGACCAATTCCAACGCCGCACCAGCATCGTGCGCCTCGACAAAAAATCCATCAAGGCCTCGCTCCCAGTCGTCGAAGAATTCGCCCGCATCGAAGGCCTCGACGCCCACGGCCGCTCGACGTCGATCCGCCTCGAATCGTAAGCAAGAGAGATCGTGGATCGTAGATCCTGGATTGTGGATGAAGAAACGAAATCACCGCACCTGCATCTTCCATTTCAGCTTTCTGCTTTCCGTTTTTCTTTCCCCACCTCTTCTCTTGCGTCTATCCCCTCATCATACCCGCGGCGGCACATAGAATCGCAATGATCGCCGCAAACAGCGATTCGCCCGCCACCAATCCCGACGCAAGCGGCACCTTGTAGTCCGCTGCGCTTGAGGCCGACCTGCGTTGCCATGCCCACGCAAGCAAGGCCCCGATTGCAAATCCAAGGCTGTTGGAAAAATCCACAATCATCCCCAAGCCTAAACCCATCGCCGATGGGAAGAATCTTTGCAGTCGTGGAAATTTCACCTCGATCATTGGCAGCACAATACCAAGCACGCCGCCAATCATCACCGCCCACGCCGCACTCTGCGGCAACTGACCCAGCCCGTTCGCCAACAGGTCAGCCATCGCTTTCCACGCATTGGCCGCAGGCATCGGAAAACGTCCGCTCAACACCTCAACGCTCGGCGCCAGCGCATACCACGCAGGCACAATCGCGATTGTTCCGAAAAAGATGCCGAAAAACTGCGCAAGAAATTGCCGCCGCGGATTAGCACCCAACAAATGACCGCTCTTGAGATCGGTCAACAAATCCGCCGCACTACCAGCCGCCGACGCAGTCACGCCGGCCGCCATGAGGTTCACGGCCGGATTGCTTCGGACCAGCACCGCATACACCAACTGCGTCACCTTCCCCATCGCACCAATCGGCGTGGTGTCGGCCTCGCCCGTCGCACGACACGCGACCAAAGCGAGCACGAACGACATCGCCACCGCCAGCAGGCCAGAAAAAATCCCCAAACCAAAGACCACATGCAGCAAGGCCACGAGACCGATGCTGATCGGTACCAGCCCGATCCACATCCATTTGATCGGCACTTCCAGATGCGCAATCGGCGAAACATTTCCACCCGATCCGAAACGCATCGCACGCAGCAGCGTCCGCCAATGCATCGCAAAAGAGGTGAGACTCGCAAACAACATCAAGGCCGTGCCGCCCCATACCCCCCATCGCCGCGGAATCACCTCATCCATCCCAAGCTGCCAAATGGAGTGCGGCACTGCGGCATGCGTTACTAAGGCAATGTCCTGCGTCACCAAAAACGGAGTCAGCACAAAACAAAGCAAGGCTGATCCCAACAACATCGATAAGGCCATTCTCAGACCCATGATCATCCCCGCGCCAAGCATCAGCACACCCGGCTCAAAGCCCACGCCCGAAATGCGAATGCCATTCGGCAACACATCCCAACGAAACTTCAACAACTCGGGCACCGGCATCCAACTGTGCCACCAAGCAGCAAATCGACCTAGCCACTGACCCGCATAACTTTCCGCCAAGGCCGGTAGGTTTTTCAAAATGCCAAACAAACCACCCACCGCGATCCCCAGCACCAAGGCACGCGCCTTTCGGATCGCTTCACGACCCTCAGAGTAAAGCCCGCGCAAGGTTTCCGCCGCCGCAATGCCACTCGGAAACGGCAACTCTTCATGTTGAATCATCCGACGCTTCATCGGAATCGCCAAAAACACCCCCAAGGCCGCCGTCAGCAACACCATTCCCGCCACCACCCACCATGGTTGATGCACCCCCTCAAAAAGATAAAGCGCCGCAAACGCACTACCCACCGTGCCACCCGTGGAATACCCCGCCGCGCTTGCCGTGCTCTGCATGCAGTTGTTCTCCAACATCGTCATGCGCGCCATCCTTCCACCACTCAATGCCCTCATCCCATTCCACAACACATGCGACAACACACACGCAGTGATCGCTACCCCAAAGGCCCAGCCAAGCTTGAGAGTTGTGTACAGATTCGAAATCGACAACACCATGCCCAGCAAACCACCGGTCATCACCGCCCGCAGCGTCAACTGCCTCTCATGATCACCTTGGTAAACCTCACGCAACCATTTGAGATCCTTGGCGGCATCCTCATCCATGCACAACACGCAACACAAGCGATCGGCTCATGGCAAGATCCGAGGCTCAAGCCATCACCTGCCCGCCTGTTTGCCCCACGAATCCTTGAGTGCCACGCTTCGGTTGAATACCGCTTTTTGGCCTTGCTGATGATCGACTTCGTCAGCAACGAAATATCCGACACGCTCAAACTGACAGGCAAAACCAGCCTCTGCCGCGAGCAGCAATGGCTCAACCTTGGCTGTGACTTTTTTCAACGAATCCGGATTCAAAACGGATAGGAATCCGCCCTCTGCCGCATCGGGATCCTCGACGCTGAACAGTCGATCGTAGAGACGCACCTCGGCATCGACACCGCTGGCAACATCGACCCAATGGATCGCCGCACGGCACTCAATGCCCTCCGGCGCATCAACACCAACCGTGCCAGGAATAATCTCGGCACGGATCAACAACACCTGACCATCGGCATCCTTTTCAAAAGAAACACAGCGGATGATGTGACCACCGCGCAAACGCACGCAACGCCCGGGACCAAGACGGAAAAATTTCTTCGGCGGATCCTCCATGAAGTCCTCGCGTTCGATCCAGACTTCGCCACTCATCGCCACTTCGCGCTCACCCATGTCCGGGTTCTGCGGATGATTCGACACCAACACCTTTGCCAACGGATCAGCCGACCAGTTTTCCAAGACCACCTTCACCGGATCCAGCACTGCCATTCGGCGCGGCGCCGATCTGTTGAGATAGTCGCGAACCTCAAAATCCAGCAAGGCCACATCGGTCGTACCATTAAACTTGGTGATGCCGATGCGCTTGCAGAAATCACGAATCGCTGCCGCCGGATATCCGCGCCGACGCAGGCCGGAAATCGTCGGCAAGCGGGGATCATCCCAGCCATCGACATGACCCTCCTGCACCAACTGCAGCAGTTTGCGTTTACTCATCACGGTGTAGGTCAGATTGAGCCGCGCGAATTCGATCTGACGCGGCTTTGATGGCACCGGGCAGTTATCGATGAACCAATCGTAAAGCGGTCGATGGTTTTCAAACTCCAGCGTGCACAGCG
The DNA here is from genome assembly GCA_964639755.1 of uncultured Luteolibacter sp. Lineage (GTDB taxonomy): Bacteria > Verrucomicrobiota > Verrucomicrobiia > Verrucomicrobiales > Akkermansiaceae > Luteolibacter. Next base: position 8,717 of record CAZXHZ010000089.1, read on the forward strand.
AATGGGTGATGTGTTCGAGCGCGTCTTCCAGCGGATGCGCAAAGTCATACATTGGATAAATGCACCAAGCATCACCAGTGTTGTGATGCGGCGTATGCATGGTGCGGTAAAGCACCGGATCGCGCATGTTCATGTTGGGCGACGCCATGTCGATCTTTGCCCGCAAGACGCATTCACCCTCCTTGAACTCACCACGGCGCATCTTTTCAAACAATGCGAGGTTCTCCTCAACCGAGCGATCACGATAGGCGGAGTGCGTGCCGGGAGTGGTGAGATTGCCGCGCTTGATCCGCATTTTCTCGGCCGACTCGTTTTCCACATAGGCTTTGCCCGTCTTGATCAGATGCCCCGCGCATTCATGGAAAAACCCAAAGTAATTGCTCGCGAAATAGAGATCATCGCCCCAATCAAAACCCAACCAGCGAACGTCACGCTTGATGCTCTCGACATACTCGGACTCCTCCTTTTCTGGATTCGTATCATCGAACCTCAAATGACATTTTGCGCCGGTTTTTACATTCTCCTCCGCAATGCCGAAGTTCAGACAAATCGACTTCGCATGCCCAATGTGCAAGTAGCCATTCGGCTCGGGCGGGAAACGCGTGATGGTCGTGGCGTGCACACCGCTTGCAAGATCCTCCGCAATGATGTCGCGGATGAAGTCGCTTTTATGGATTGGATCGGATTCGGACATGGGAAATTAAAATTGGGGAACCACGAAATGCACGAAGCTGCTCAGCCACATTACATTCTGCAAATTCGATACATTCTCTTCCATTTCGTGCCCTTCGTGATTTTCGTGGTTTAAAATCTTCAGCACTTCGCCAATTCACACAGCAAGGCCCGGTTCATGCGGATGCCGGCCTCAAAGTTTGCGACAGGGAAGTTCTCATTCGGTGCGTGAACCTGCGCGTCGGCCAGTGCGAGACCAAGCAAAAGGGTATCTACGCCAAGAATGTCGCGAAATGTTTGCACAATCGGAATGCTCCCACCTTCGCGAATCAGCACCGGTTCAGCACCGAACGATGACCTCAACGCATCCCGCGCCGCATTCGCAAATTTGGAATGCGGATCGACGAGATAGGGTTTTCCATCATGACCGGGCTTCACCTCGATTTGCACCCCGGGAGGACAATGGCGTTCGAGATGATCGGCAACCTTGCGCATGATGTCCGCTGGATCTTGATCTGGCACAAGGCGGAAGGAAAGTTTCACAAATGCCTCGGCCGGCAGAACGGTCTTGGAGCCCTCGCCCTGATATCCGCCACCGATGCCATTGACCTCAGCCGTCGGCCGCGCCCAAACGCGTTCGGCCGATGAATAAGCTTCCTCGCCAAACAACGCGGGCGCTCCAGTCACATCCAGAAAATCTGCATCGCTCACACCCGGCAGGCAGGCCCACATTTCGCGCTCCCAACCCTCGAGTGGTTTGACCGCATCGTAAAAACCCTCCACCGCCACACGCCCATGATCGTCATGCAGGCTTGCCACCAAGCGGGCGATCGCGGTCGCCGGATTCGACACCGCTCCACCAAAAATCCCCGAGTGCAAATCACCCTTCGGCCCGCGCAGCACCACCTCGCAGCACACGATCCCGCGCAAACCGTAACCCATCGTCGGCACTCCAGGTGCCACCATGCCGGTGTCGGAAATCGCAATCACATCGCAGCGCAATTCCTCGCAATGCTGACGCAAAAATCCCGCAAGGTTTGGGCTGCCGATTTCTTCTTCACCCTCAAACAGGAAAATCAAATTCACCGGCAGATCACCCTCCTCGCGCAGCGTCTCCTCGACACCAAGCACATGCGCCATCATCTGACCTTTGTTGTCAGTCGCGCCACGCGCCAGAATTTTCCCATCGCGAAGGACCGGCTCAAACGGCTGGGTCGCCCACAACTCCAAGGGATCCACCGGTTGCACATCGTAGTGGCCATAAATCAACACCGTGCGCCGACCCTCAAGATGCGCGTTCTTTGCCAACACGACCGGATGCCCGGGCGTCTCATGCAATGTCGCCACCAGGCCCATACCGGAAAGTTTCGCGCGCAACCATTCGGCACAGGCGCGCACATCGCCCGCATGTCGTGAGTCTGTCGACACACTGGCAAATCGGAGAAACGAAAACAGATCCTCAAGCTGCGGGCTCACGGCGCAAATGCTCGCCGCTCTTGCTCCACCCCTCAAGGCGAATCCGGAGGAAAATCACGGATTGTCAGACCCTAGTGGCCGATCTGCTCAATCCCCCATCGCCTTTTGCATGAGGGCATTCATGCGGCTTACGGTATCGCGTGCATCTTCCAATAGACCGGCAGCAATCAACGCGTTGTCGAGCAACTGCAGCGAAACCAACTTCGCCAACTCAGGGTTTGAGTCCTTAGCCTGCGCCAACTTGCGAATCAGCGCGTGACGCGGGTTGATCTCGAGCTCGACCTTGACCTCGTCTTTGAAGTTCTCGTCCATCGCCTTCATCATCTGACGCATCTGCGGACTCATGCCATCAGCCGGCACCAACGCGATCACCGGGTTTTCGACCAAACGCTTGCCTCTGGAAACGGACACCACTCGCTCGCCCAACTCGTTTTTGAGAAATTCGCACAATGCCTTGGTCTCGTCCTCACCGAGGGACTCGCCCTCGGTCGTCTGATCCTCCAACTCAACGCCGGCATGGCGCACGGAAACAAGTTTCTTGCCATCGAAAGCACCCAAGGCATCGACCACATATTCATCGACCGCATCAGTGAAATAGACGACCTCAAGCCCACGTGACTTGAATGCCTCAAGATACGGGCTGCTCTCGATCTGTTCACGGGTGCTGCCGACGAGGTAATAGATCGCGTCCTGGCCTTCCTTCATCCGCGAAACATAATCGGTGAAGCCGCAAACGCTGCCCGCTTCGGTGAGCGATGTCTCAAAACGCAGCAGTTTCGCCAGCGCCTCGCGGTTACCGTAATCCGTCGCCACACCCTCTTTGAAGAAGCGATCAAACTTGCGATAAAACCCGCGGAATTTTTCCGGATCAGCCTCAGCCTCTTTCTCGAACATCTTGATCACGCGCTTGCTGATCACACCACCCAACTTGCGGATGAGTGCGCTGTCCTGCATCGTTTCGCGCGAAATGTTCAGCGGGATGTCGGCACTGTCGACTACACCCTTCATGAAACGCATCCAATCGGGCAAAAGTTCCTTCGGCGCGGGATCGATCAACACCTTGCGGCTGTAAAGCGCCACGCCGCACTCGGTCTTGTTGAAGCCCATGCGCTCGGGGTTTTCCGAGGGAGAAAACAGCAGCGCGTTGATCGCCAAGGGCGCATCGGCACTGAAATGCAGGCGATAGGAAGGCTCATCCCAGGCCTTGCAGGCAAATTGATAGAAGGCCTTGTATTGCTCGTCACTTACCTCCGATTTGTTCTTCAGCCACAGCGCCTCAACTTCATTCACCCGCTTGCCGTTGAGCAAAATTGGGAAGCCAACAAAGTTACTGTAGGTCTCGATGAGGTGCTTCACCCGGGATTCGGTCGCGTACTCCGCGCAGTCCTCCTTGAGATGCATCACGATCTTCGCGCCGCGCTGCTGACCCGGCGAATCGGCGATCTCATAACCGCTCATGCCATCGCTCGTCCACACCAGCTCGCCGCCATCAGCACGCCAGCTGCGCGAATGCACACTCACCTTGTCCGCCACCATGAAAGCGGAATAAAACCCGACACCAAACTGACCAATCATGTTCGATGGCGACCCACCACTTTCTTTCACCGCTTTGAGAAACGCCTTGGTGCCGGAATGCGCAATGGTTCCAAGATTTTCCACCAACTCGTCACGTGTCATACCAATGCCATGATCGGCAATCGTCAGAGTCTTCGCATCTTCGTTGGTCGTGATGTGGATCTCAAGCGGCAGATCGGCCTGATGGATATTCTTCTCGGTCCCTTCAAGATGACGAAGTTTCTCCATCGCATCGGAGGCATTCGATATCAACTCGCGCAGGAAAATCTCCTTGTCGGTGTAAAGCGAGTGGACGACAAGATCGAGAAGTTGCTGGATCTCGGCTTGGAATGTGTGCTTTTCGGCAGTCGATGTGCTCATGATTCTATCAAGGGGTTAGGAAACGGCGCGCAACATACGCAGGATCGCGGATCTGTCAAAATCCGATGTCACGACCAAGCTTGCCGAAATCTAACAGTCAAAAAGTTCACCCATAGTGCCAAATCGCCTGCAACCGACAAATTCTGTCGCACAAAGGCCAAAAATCACGCAAATCCATGACGCATCCAGCCCCTAATCCCGGGCACAATCCCCCATGAACCTTTTGAAATTTTTACCGCTCAAAGATGTATCCAACACGCGCCAGCTTTGGTCGTGGATCTCCTTTGATGTGGCCAACCAGTCCTTCACGCTGTTGATCAACACGCTGCTTTTTCCGATCTTCCTCTCGCAAGTGGTGGTGCGCGACGATTCAATCGACGACCGCGTCTGGGCACTCGCCTTCGGCTCAAGCATGCTCATCACCGCAATCTTCTCGCCGATTGCAGGAGCCATGGCCGACGAACGCGCCTGCAAGAAAAAGTGGATGATCGGCACGGGGCTTTTCTGTGGCGTGCTGACCTGTGCCCTTGCCCTGATTAATAGTGGCAATCTCTGGCTCGCGGTCCTGCTCTACATCCCCGCGAACTTCGCGTTTTCCATCGGTGAAAATTTCCTCGCCAGTTTTCTACCCTCGATCGCGCGTCAGGAACAAGTCGGTCGCGTGAGCGGATTCTCGTGGGCTTGCGCCTACACCGCCGCGCTTTTGCTGTTGATCATCACCGCGATCGTGATGCTCGCCTGCGGCCTTCAGGCTGTGGAAAACTGGCGGCCATTTTTCGTCTTTGCCGGGCTCTGGTTCATCGTATTCACCATCCCGACGATGCTATGGCTCAAGGAGCCACCAATCAGGGAAGGCAAACTACCGCGCCGAAATGTGGTCATTGCCGGATTCAGCCGACTTGCCGATTCCCTGCGCCACATCGGCCACCATCGCGACCTCGCGCTTCTTTTGATCGCATCGCTTTTTTACGGTACTGGCATGACAGTGATCGTTTTTTATGCGAGCAAACTTGCCGAGGAGTTCGGATTCACACAGGTGAAACTGGTGCTGTTTGTCGCGGTGATTACGATCTCCGGCGTGATCGGCACCATCGTTCCAACGCTTTTCCAAGACCGCATCGGTCATCGCCGCTCAATCCTCATTTTCACCGCGCTTTGGTTGTTCACCGCTCTCGGATTCGCGGGCTACTCTGCGCTTCATGGCGTCCACCTCACGCAGCACCCAGAGAGTACCTTTCCCGTGTGGCCACTCTGGCTCATCGGCAACCTGCTCGGCTTCGGCCTCGGCTCACTCGGCTCCGCCAACCGCGCCTTTGTCAGCTACCTCACCCCACTCGGCCGCGAGGCGGAAACCTTCGGCATCTGGGGACTCGTTTGGAAAATCACTGCGATCACGACCTTTCCCTTCGCATGGGTCAAGGATGTGATCGGCACCACCGAGGCTTTGCTCGTACTCGTCGCATTTGTCGCAGTCGGTCTCGTGCTCAGCATTTTCATCAACGAAAAACGCGGGGCACTCGCCCGCAATGCCTGAGCCCGCTCACTCGAGATTGAGATACTCACGCGCCGCAGCGCGGATCTCATCCACCTTCTCTGGCGCATAGGCCGATTTCCCCTCGTAGGCCCACACGGTGCCGGGCCACGCGGGATCATCGTAATTGCGACCCACCACATGGATGTGCATCTGCCTCACCATGTTGCCGATGCACGCGACATTGAGTTTCTCCGGTTGAAAATAATTGGAAACAAAGAGCGAAACCCGACGGATCAAGCCCACCACCTCGGCATAACGCCGCTCGTCAAGCTGATGCAAATCTTCAATCCCGTCAGCGACCTCGGGCACGATCAGAATCCACGGAAACGAGGCATGATCTTTGAGCAAAACTCTGCAACCATGAGCCCGCCCAAGCTCAAACCCTCCCGCCGCCAAGCGCTGATGCAATTGGAATTCCATGCGGAGATGAAAAACCATGATTCCTCCGCCGTAAATCAAAATATTACGATTTTTCGATTGCTGGAATCCAAATATCGCTTATTTTGGATTCCATGAAAACAACGATTGATATTCCAGACGAGCTCCTCGCCGACGCCATGAAGTTCACCGGCGCAAAAACCAAGCGCGATGCCGTGGTAAAGGCGATCGAGAGCTTCAACCGATTGCAAAAGATCGAAAGCCTGATTGCCACAGCCGGCACATTTGCCGACTTACCCTCGAATGACGAACTTGAAGCCGAGGATTTGGCATATGAGGCCCGCATGACCAAAAGATGGAAAGCCAAGGCATGAAAGTTCTCATCGACAGCTCAAGTTGGATCGACTTTCTCCGTGATGGAGCAGTCAAACAACACCGGATCACTGATGCGATACGCAACCAATCCGCTGTATTGTGCCCAGTAATCTGGGTGGAGCTATCAAGCGGACTGAAAGGCAAACGGGAGCGGCAAACACTTGCCAATATCAAGGAGGTCTGCGGCTGGCTCGATATCGACAATCGAACGTGGAACATGGCCGCGGAACTAAGACGACTCGCGCGGCAAAAGGGACTGAATTGCCCATTGGCGGATGTATTGGTGGTCGCTTGTGCCAAGCGGCACGGCGCGGAGGTTTTGCACAGGGACAAACATTTTGATGCGCTGTTAAAGCTCATCCCCTGACATCCCCCATTTGCACACCTTCGTCGCTCCCCCACCCTTGCGGAAAGGACATTTCCCGTTTATCACTCCGCCACATGGAATTCCAACTCACCAGCGACTATCGGCCGATGGGCGATCAGGCGCAGGCGATTGAAAAACTCTCGAAGTCCCTCGCCGCCGGCAACCGGCATCAGACGCTTCTTGGCGTCACCGGCTCGGGCAAGACTTTCACAATGGCCAACTTGATCGCGCGGCACAATCGCCCGGCGCTGATCATGAGCCACAACAAAACGCTAGCCGCTCAGCTTTACTCGGAGTTCAAAAATTTCTTTCCGCACAACGCGGTGGAGTACTTCGTTTCCTACTTCGATTACTACCAACCCGAGGCCTACATTCCGCGCAGCGACACCTACATCGAAAAGGATTCGTCGATCAACGACGAGATC
>CAZXHZ010000090.1:0-29692 GCA_964639755.1 uncultured Luteolibacter sp.
GGCCTCGACGATTCAAAAAAACTCAGCGCCTCGGCCCGTCGCAAACTCTACGAGCACCTAACCACCCATCCGGACATCATCTGGTCAGTCGCCACCGCTGACCACGAGGAAATCGACAGAATCAACATCCTACAAGCCACCCACCTCGCCATGCGCCGCGCGGTCGAAAACCTCAGCCAAGCGCCCGACCACTGCCTCATCGACGGCCTACCGCTCCGCAATTTCCCCTACCCGCACGATGGCATCGTGAAGGGCGATTCGATCTCGCTCTCGATCTCCGCCGCCAGCATCATCGCCAAAGTCACCCGCGACGACATCATGCAGGAAATCGACCGCGAGTTCCCGCAATTCGGCTTTGCGAAACATCAAGGTTATGGCACCAAGGCACATCTTGAAGCGCTTCGGATACACGGCCCTTGTCGCCACCATCGTCGCTCGTTTCAGCCGGTGGCTCAACTCGCCCTGCCGCTTGACGGGCCCTGAGGGCCTCGCTCGCGACCGCCGCTGGATCGGCGAATACGGCGAACGCATCGCTGTCGATTTTCTCCGCACCAGCGGCCACCGAATCCTCAAACGAAATTTCAAAGGCCCGCGTCGCGGCGAAGTCGACATCATCGCCAGACACGATCGGCTACTCCTATTTGTCGAAGTCAAAACCCGTCGCAGCGATACCAAAATCCGCCCGCTCGACGCGGTCGACAAAACCAAGCAACAGCTCATCGAGCGCGGTGCCAACGCATGGCTCAAGCTGCTCAAAACACGCAATCTCCCGTGGCGTTTCGATGTGATCGAAATCCTGCTCGAAGAAGGCGAAAAACCGAAGATCAACCATGTGAAGAACGCGTTCTGAGCGAATCAAACTTGCGCGACACCAGCTCCGCACGCATCGTGCCGATCCGTAGCATGAACACGCAGCCCGATTCCATGGCATGGCTCACCCGCAGCGACGGGTCGCGCGTCATCGGTCGCGGACCCTTCACTGCAGCGGCACAAGCACCCGCCATCGGCACGGCATTTTATGTGCAGGACTTCGCGCTCTCGGATCCGAAGCCATGGAAAATCCCGCATGAGGCCGAATGCATCAAAGCGGAGTCCTTGGCCGATGCGAAATCATTCGAGCCAATCGAATGCGAATGGCAGGCACTCGATGCCACTCCGTTCTCCGCGGTGTTTCAGGAAATCATGACGAGCATTCATAGCGGCGGATTTGAAAAAACCGTGCCTGTCGTGACCGAAAACGGCGTCTGCAAATCCGCACCCATCCGCGCCATTGCCAGCGCGATGCAATGCCAGCGCGCGCCGCTGCATTCATACGGCTGGATTGATGGCGATTCCGGCTTTGTCGGCGCCACGCCCGAGTTGTTGTTCTCACTCGACGACCACCACCTCGAGACAATGGCCCTCGCCGGCACCGCGCGCTCGGAAGACCACGATGTCTTCGCCGCCGACGAAAAGGAAATCCGCGAACACGAATATGTTGCACAAACGCTTGTCTCAAAACTCCTCGACCTCGGCCAACTCTCACGCCACCCGCGCAGCATCCTCAACCTCGGATCAATCGTTCATTTCCTCACCCGCATCTCGGTGAACCTTCACTCGCCAATGCCGCCCGAGGCACTGATCCGCAAACTCCACCCGACCCCCGCCCTCGGTCCTCTGCCGCGCACCACCGAGACGATGAACCAACTCATCGACTGGCGTCAAAGGCTCGACTGCCCCGTACAATTTGGCGCACCCTTCGGCGTCCTTCACAAGGGTCGCTTCGAAGCCATCGTCGCCATCCGCGGCATCTGGTGCGATGGCACCCACATCCGCATCCCCGCCGGCTGCGGAATCATCGAAGCTAGCCGCCTCGTCAACGAGTGGCGCGAACTCCGCCTCAAACGCGAATCCGTCAAAAATTTCCTGCCAAAGTAAGACTCACCATGGCGCCGGTTTTCAACCGCCATGCCCCGACCTCACTCCTCTCGATACCCTTCGGCCTTGCGCTCATCGATGCAACGCGTGAGCCAGCGCACCAACTTCTCGGCCTCTTCCGATTCGTTGCGTAGTGAACTCAATTCATTCCAATCCAGCTGCGCACGCGACCTCGGTGCGGCGATACGGTTGATCTCGAGCTTGGCCATGATCGCCTCGGTTTCACGAGGATGCGCGTTAAGGATATTCGCCGGGCGTGGAAGTTCATCCAAAGCATCGGCGGTAAGCCCAAAGGATGTCACCCCCACGCCGAAGGCCGCACTCAAACGACGCAGGCCATCAGCCAAGGCCTCATCCTGGATCGGCGACGCATAAATCAATTCTCCGCCCTGCGCCCACATCGACACGGCAAGTGTCTGGTAAAAATCTTCACGATAAGTGTGCAACGAAGGTTGGATCCGAAGTCTAGCAGCGTGCAAACGAAACGGCGCGATGCCCATGCGCTGCTTGAATGAAAGCATGGTTTCATCAAGCGACATCTCCTCGTCGGGCGAGCCGCCGGTTTCCCAATCGACCAAGACCAGCTCAGGGTACTTCCACAAATTTCCAATCGGCGCGTCTTTGCCGAAGGCATCTCGAAACGCAAAAGGAAAACGGCCGTTGATTTCAAAATATCTCGTCACCACCGCGCGAAACTTGCGAATCCGCAACATCGCACCATCGACCGCCTCAACATCCGCCGCAGTCAAATCCTCAAGCCTTCCCTGCGTCAGCGCCAGCAACTCCTGGGCCCCGGACAAGGCCGGCAATGGCGCGCTGCGACGATAATAACCCTGACCCTTCTCAACCTTGGCGATCGGCGAGCCGGGATCACAGGACATGATGGAAAAATGATAACGCAGCGAGGCATCCGAATAATTTCCCTTCAACTGCAGCCGCGTCAGGCGAATCAATTCGGTACCCTTGATGGCATCGGTCGGGTTTCCCGGAAGCAATGGCGGAAGGATATCGGAAAGTTGCTTGCGGAGACTCATGGGGACTTGGAAATAGGTGACACGACCATCCAAAGGGCGGGCCCCAAGTCCATCAAGCCCCAATCGAAAATTGTTTAAAAAAACAACGAGCCGGCCCGCTTATTTTTTGAACTTACCACACCACTGTCCTTGCCGATTGACACAAATCGGCCATCTTGCTTGCCATGCACCGCCGAGTTTTACTCGCCCTCACCCTGCCCTTCCTGTGCCTTAACGCCGTGGCACAGGCGCCCGACCCCGCAGCGATCTTGGAAAACGCGCGCCTCTCGGCGTCTCTCACCAAGCTCGAAAAAGGCCTCACCGGCAGCATCCGCAAGGGCAACCACAAGACCCCCGTCACGCTCTTCCTGATGGGCCGCGAAATTCAATTCCAGTTTTCAGAAAACCCGAATACCCCACGCATCTTTCATATGCGCATGGGCGATTCGTCGTACAACCTTTTTGAAATTATCGACGGCAAAACACGCGACTTGAGCGCCAGCCAACTCATCGCACCCATAGCCGAGACTGACCTTACTTATGAGGATCTATCGCTGCGGTTTTTTTATTGGCCAAATCCGAAGCTCGAAGGCAGCGAGGATGTCGGAGGTCAACCATGCTACAAAATCCGCATCGACAAGCCCCACAATACCCCCGGCCGCTATGATGTGGTCTATGTCTGGGTCCACGAAAAATTCGGCGCGTTCATGAAAATCCGCGGCCATGATCAGAACGGTGGACTGCTCAAAGAATTCCAAGTCGAGGACATCATGCAGGTCGCCGACAAAGTTTGGACGCTGCGCAAAATGCAGGTCGCCTCGCACAATCCCGAAAGCGGTCGCCGGATTTCGATCACCGATGTGACCTTCGATTCGCCCAATCAAGACAAGCCACGCGGGCTGCGCTGAAACAACACCTATCCTTTCAACTATGTCAGGTTGGATCGACGCGCACAACCACCTGCAAGACGCGCGCCTCGGCGATCACGATGCGATCATCCGCGCAATGCGTGAAGCGGGTATCGAGAAATGCATCATCAATGCCACCCACGAAGACGATTGGGCCAAAGTCGAATCTCTCACCATCGCCCATCCGGATTTCATCATCCCCGCCTTCGGTATCCACCCATGGCACGCACACACCGCATGCCCCGGTTGGCAGGAAAGACTCACCGCATTGTTGATCAAACACCCGCAAGCCAGCATCGGCGAATGCGGCCTCGACCGCTGGATCGATAGCCCATCGATTGAGATTCAACTCCCCATCTTCATCGGCCAACTCTGCATCGCCCGCGAACTGAACCGCTGTGCCACGATCCACTGCCTTCGCGCATGGGAGCCATTGCTCGACGCGTTCAAACATCAAACGCCACCGACGAAATTTCTCCTCCATTCGTTCAACGGATCCATCGAAACCGCCCGCCGCCTGATCCCGCTCGGCGCGCGATTTTCCCTCTCCGGCTATTTCCTCAAACCGAAAAAATCCCGCACGATCGATGTCTTCCGGCAATTGCCGCCCGAACGCATCCTGCTCGAAACCGACGCACCCGACATGACCCCACCCGCAGTATTTACCACCCACCCGCTCGCCGGAAATCTCAACCACCCGGCGAATCTTCCTGCCATCGGCCACTCGCTCGCCAAGGCCCTGCACACCAGCCCCGATCACCTCGCCGAGCTCACCTCCGCCAACACGATCGATTGCTTCACCCTACGGTGAAACGATGGCCTTGCATGTCGGCGCTCAACGGCTTTGGATAGGACATGAATTTGGCCGACTTTCGAAAGGAATACTCCGACCGCGGCTTGCATCGCGCTGACATTAAGGCGGATCCGCTCCAACAATTTGGCGACTGGTTCAAAACCGCTACCGAGGTGGGTGTGCATGAGCCGAATGCCATGACCCTTGCCACCGTCGGAGCCACAGGCACCCCTCTGCAACGCACAGTCCTGCTCAAGGGCTTCGATGAAAATGGCTTCGTGTTTTTCAGCAACTACGAAAGCCGCAAGGCCGCTGACATGCGTGCCAACCCGCAAGTTTGCCTGCTGTTTCCATGGCTCACGCTCGAACGCCAAGTGATCATCCAAGGCCGCGTCGAGAAAACCACCATCGAAGAATCAACCGCCTATTTCCACTCACGCCCGCTCGATTCGCAAATCGGTGCATGGGTCTCGAATCAAAGCGAAGTGATTGCCTCGCGCGAAGTGCTCAACGCAAAACTCAGCGAAATCCGCGCACGCTTCACAGACGGAAATATCCCGCTGCCACCCTTTTGGGGCGGCTATCGCGTCGTACCCACAACCATCGAGTTCTGGCAAGGCGGCCCCGCGCGACTCCACGACCGCTTCCTGTATTCACGCATTGCCAATGACTGGAAAATCGAGCGGCTTTCACCCTGATCCAGCACACAAAAAACCCACAGCACCGCCAGCATGCAAAACCGCTTCTACGGAAATTTCGACACCGAACGCCTCTCGGGTCAGCAAGATGCCGGCGACTATCGCAGCCCTTTCCAAATCGATCGCGACCGCGTCCTGCACACCCCCACCTTCCGTCGCCTGCAAAACAAAACACAGGTCTTCTGGAGCGGCGAATACGATTTCTACCGCACCCGCCTCACCCATTCGCTCGAGGTCGCGCAAATCGGCAAGTCGATCTGCCTCTGGCTGAAGTCCCGAAACGACGGACCGCTCGAGCCGGATTTTTTCATCGACCCCGACCTGATCGAAGCCACTTGCCTCGCTCACGATCTTGGTCACCCGCCATTCGGCCACGCAGGAGAACGCTCACTCAATCACCTCATGGCCGAGCAAGGCGGCTTCGAAGGCAACGCACAAACCTTGCGCTTGCTCACCGAAAGAATCTTCTCCGCAAAACGCACCGGTATGGATCCGACCCGCGCCTTTGTCGACGGCATCCTAAAATACAAATCGCTGTGGAGCGAACTCAAGACCTCGCTCGGTCACAATCCGCATAATCATTTCATTTACGACGACCAACAATCGCAACTCGATTGGGTACTCGCCGGCCACGACTTCCCGCTCGAACTCCCGCCCGGCAAGGCGCGCGATTCGTTCAAATCGATCGAGTGCCAGGTGATGGACTGGGCCGACGACACAGCCTACTCTCTCAACGACCTCTCCGACAGCGTTCGCGCAGGATTCCTCCCCATCGAAAAAATCGAAGCATGGGCCGAACACCGCAATCACCCGACCGGTGAAGCCACACCCCTCGGCGACCTCATCCGCGCCATCCGCCAGCACCGCGTGGATCCCTTCGTCGGCAAACGCATCGGACACTACATCCGCGCGACACGCCTCGAATCGCAAACGAATTTCCTCAGCCATCTCACCAACAGGCACCGCTACCAACTCGTCATCGACGAACACGCGAAAGCCGAATCCGAGATCTTCAAAAAACTCGCATTCGAGGTGGTCTTTCTCTCGCCCCAACTCAAACAACTCGAGCTGAAAGGCAGCCGCATGCTTCGCCAACTCTGGGAGGTCCTCGGCACCCGCTACATCGACCGCGAAAGCATCGACGGACAAAATTTCCAACTGATATCCGCCGAAAACGCCGACGAAATCACCGCCACCGATTGCGCCGCCAACCGCGCGCGATTGATCTGCGACTATCTCGCCGGCATGACCGATGGCTACGCGGCCCGCACCTACAAAAGGCTCTTTTCGCCCGACTTCGGTTCGATCGGCGACCTAATCGGTTAGAGCGATCCCTTTTTCAAAATCCCCACATACGGCAGGTTGCGGTACTTGCCTTGGTAGTCGAGGCCATAGCCCACGACAAAATCATCGCCGATTTCAAAGCCGACATAGTCAGCTTTCACCTCCGCCACGCGCACCTTGTCCTTGACCAAAAGTACCGCTGTTTTGACTGCCAGCGCACCCTCATCCATCAATCTCCGCGACACCGCATGCAATGTCCGCCCAGTGTCGAGAATGTCATCGAGCAACAAAACCTGACGCCCCCGCACCTCGGGGAAATGACGATCCAAAAAATCCACTACGCCCGAACTCTCCACACCACCAAGGTAACTCGCAACATTGAGACACTCGATCTCTAGCACCCGCGGCACCCGCCGCAAAAGATCAGCCGCAAACACCAATGCACCCTTGAGCAAAATGATTACCAAAATCGGCTCCTGCCGAAAATCCCGCTCAATGTCCGCAGCCATTTCCTCAAGCCGCTTCTCAATCACCGATTCATCAATCAATATGCGCTCAATGTCATCCCGCATAACCTGAGATAACTTTTCCCTACACACGCGCCAAGCACGAACAGCACCTTCTCATCAACGCTCGCGCTTGAAACGCAGCACCTTCTCGCCATCGCGACACATGTCCAGACGATCACGAGCATGGATCTCCAGATACGCCGGATCTTCCCGCAAAGCCTGCAGTTCGATGCGACGATGATCTCTCTCGGCCAGCGCCACCCGCTCACGCTCTTTTGCTTCCGCCACCTTGGCTTCAAGCTTTTTTAGAATCTTGCGCTGCGGCACGGCTGTTGCGACCACCACAAATCCAAGGCTTATGCAAAAAACGACAAACACGTAGCGCACCAGGGCCTTGGTGAGCCGCGACCGCGATTCTAGACGCGATAAGATGCCAGCTTCAATCTGCTTGCTTGCCATGCGCTTGACCTAAAAACACTAACGTAAGTCAAAATGTCAAGCTAACTTAAGGGTTTGCGCCGCAATCATCCAACCATCAGCGCGATGCTTTACGCAATTGCTCCAAGCGATCCGCCGCAGCACCGCTGCGGATCATCTCGCGAGCGATTTCAATGCCCTCCCTCATCGATTCGGCAATCCCCGCACAAGCGATGCCCGCTGCGGCATTCAAAACCACCATCTCGGTTCTCGGGCCACGATCCTTTCCAGCCAGAATTTCCTCAAGCATCACCGCATTTTCCGCAGCAGAACCACCCTTCAGTGACTCAACCTCCACAGGCTCCATACCAAAGTCACACGGGTTCCAGACAGCATCAGAACGCGAACGCTTTCCACCCGCAACGCAAACCCGCGTCTCCCCCATAAGACTGAATTCATCAACCGCCCGACCACCCGCCGTGGCACCATTCACCACCCACGCACTCTCACGCCCAAGTTTCTCAAGAATCTCGGCAAAAATGGGACAGAGCTCGCGCGAAAATACCCCAACCAACTGGCACTTCGGCTTGGCTGGATTCAACAAGGGTCCGATCAAATTGAAAATCGTCCGCACCCCACGAATCGCAAGCATCTTGCGAACACCCACCACCGCCCTGAATGCCGGATGATAGTTCGGCGCAAACATGAATCCCATGCCCGCCTTCTCCACACATCGCCGAAATTCATCCGGTGGCAAATCAATCCTTACTCCGAGCGCCTCCAAGACATCCGCGCCGCCACTCTTAGAAGTGATGCCACGGTTGCCATGCTTCACCACCACAGCACCTGCTGCCGCTGCCACAAACATCGCGGTCGTGGAAACATTGAACAAATCCAGCTTGTCGCCGCCAGTCCCGCACACATCCAAAGTCGGCCCGGGCAAATCGAGCTCCCAGAGTTTGGGGTCGATCGCATGACGCAAGAACTCCTCAACAAAGGCCGCAATCTCCGCCACAGTCTCACCCTTAAGGGACATGACTTCCAGCAATCGCGCCTTGCGCTCATCGGCCACCGACGCGTCCAAAAGAAAATTCGCCACAAGCCCCACTTCGTCGGCTGACATCTCACGCCCTTCCTCCAGTTGCCGAATCAACGCGTCCATGCACTTTCCGTATCACCCAACCAGGTATCAGCCCAGAAGGAAAATATAATGAACTATGCCATAATCCACCGGACCGCGCCGCAACAATCCCAAAACAGCACCTTTTGCCTCATAAATCGAGCACGCCAAAAGACTCCGGCACGGCCGGCACATGCGGTTTTCCGAATCTGGCGGTTGAATTGAGTGACGGATCCACCTGTCCAAATTGTCAACCTCACCTAGCCAGTCGTCCACCCCGAAGCAATTCGACCATCCTCTGATGTATCGTTGCCACGGGGCACCCAGTTGTTCGCAGGTGAGTCTTTACCGGGCAAGCCAGCATGCTCATCGCGCTTCCAAAGCGCCATGACCCTCTTCGTCTCTTACCATTTCAAAAGCATCGGCACCTCAAGCCGCGTTGCCTTACCGGACAGATTGAAACAAGATGTTTCAGCCACGATGCAGAGGCGGCTTCTCAAACTTCTACCCCAATAACAAATAACCAATCACTCTTCCATTCCTTCACTCGACCGTCACGCTCTTGGCGAGATTGCGCGGTTGATCGATTTCGCAACCGCGCAGTCGAGCGACATGGTAAGAAAAGAGCTGCAACGCCACGACCGCGGGAATCGTTGCGACTAGCGGGTGACAACGCGGAATGACGATGAAGTCATCCATGCATTCGGTGGCTTCATGATCCCCTTCAGTCACGATGCCAAGAATCCTCGCTCCGCGCGCGCGGCATTCCTCGATGTTGCCCAGTACCTTGTCCTTGCCGGGAATGTCGCAAGCCAAAGCGATTACCGGCGTGCCTTCGACCAACAATGCGATCGGGCCGTGCTTCAATTCCGCCGCGTGATAACCTTCGGCGTGGATGTAGGAAATTTCCTTGAGCTTCAAAGCTCCTTCCAAGGCCACCGGATACATGGGACCGCGACCGATGAAAAAGGCATGCTCGTCGTTCACATAAGAAGCGGCGATCTTTGCGATTTGATCATCCTGTTCGATCACCTTCGCAACCAATGCAGGAATGGATTCAATCTCACGTGCAAGTTTCACACCCTCGTCGCGCGAAAAGCGCCGACCGCGGCCGATCTTGAGTGCCATCATCAACAGCACAGCGACCTGACAAGTGAAGGCTTTGGTTGATGCGACCGAAATCTCAGGGCCCGCATGCAGATAAACTCCCCTAGCGGTTTCACGCGCAATGGTGGATCCAACGACATTGCACAAGCTCATCACAAAAGCACCCTTCTGTTTTGCCTCGCGCACCGCTGCCAGCGTGTCAGCCGTTTCGCCAGATTGCGAAATTGCGACCACCAGATCGCGACTGCCGACGATCGGATTACGATAGCGAAACTCCGCAGCCTGCTGAACTTCGGCATTGATGTCGGCCAAGTCCTCAAAGGCATATTCGCCCACCAAACCCGCATGCAGCGAAGTCCCGCAGCCGACGATCAAAACGCGATTCAAATCCGCCAATTCGCGTGCGGAAGTGCCCATACCTGCGAGCACCGAAGTGCCAAGATTGAGATCAAGCCGCCCACGGATCGCGTTGCCCAAAGAATCCGGCTGCTCGTGAATCTCCTTGCGCATGAAATGTTCATACCCGCCTTTTTCCGCCGCCGAGGCATCCATGCCAAGCTCCGCGATCTCACGCGTAACAGGCACATTGTTGAGGTCGCGGATGTCAACGGAATCGGCCGTGACAATGGCGATGTCATTGTCATCAAGATAAATCACGCGCTGGGTGTGAGCAAGAATGGCCGAAGCATCGGACGCAATAATCGTTTCACCATCCCCCACACCGATGACGATCGGGCTTCCACGGCGCGCGGTGATGATGCGACCGGGCTCACGAGCCGAGAGCACAGCGATGCCAAAGGTTCCTTCGACCTGATGCAAGGCATCACAAACGGCTTGGAAAAGGTCGCCTTTGTTGCACTCACCGATCAAATGAGCCAAGACTTCGGTATCGGTCTCGGACAGGAATTGATGCCCCTTGCCCTCAAGCCTCGCCCGCAGCGCACGGTAGTTTTCTATGATGCCGTTGTGAACCAATGCGATATCGCCGGTCTGATCAAGATGCGGGTGAGCATTGACTTCGGTCGGCGGCCCGTGGGTCGCCCAGCGGGTGTGGGCAATGCCGGTGCTGGCGCGAGAAAACCTCTCCTCAGGCCATTCAGCACGAGCACGGTCCTTCAAAGCCATCACCTTGCCTGGCGCTTTGGCAACCGCCAGTTGATTTCCATCCATCACCGCAAGACCCGCCGAGTCATAACCACGGTATTCGAGGCGACGCAGTCCGTTGATCAGCACTTTGGGCGCCTCTGCTTTTCCGATGTATCCGACAATTCCGCACATATGTTTTAGGGGGTATTAAATTGGCTATTAAATCAATTAAGCGGCATGACATCGCGTTGCACAATGGCACCAGGCAAGGTGCTGGTTCCAGGCCACATTTTGCGTCCCGGATAAATCGAGGTGTTGATACCGGTGTGCGCACCATCGCCGATGATCGCGCCAAACTTGCGTCGACCGGTGTCGACAAGACCGCCGGCGACCGTGGAGCGGTGGTTCAATCCGTCGTGACGCAGGTTGGAGGTGGTGGTTCCAGCACCGAAGTTGACTCGCTCGCCAAGCACCGAATCTCCAACATACGACAAGTGCCCAATGCTGCTGCGATGAAGCACGATGGTGTTCTTGATCTCAACCGACTGACCGATATGACATCCATCGCCGATGCTGGTGTTGCCGCGAATGTAGCAATTTGGCCCAATCTTGCAGTTGCGGCCGATCACCACATTTCCCTCGATGAATACTCCCGGCAAAATTCGCGTGCCCTCGCCAACATGGATCAGGCCCTCGACCACCGCCATCGGATGCACCTCGCCACGGATAATGTTTTCTCCAAGTGAACCGACCCAAGCTTCGTTTGCTCGCAGAAAATCCCACGGGTAGCGGATGAGAAACGATTCACGCGCCTCAATCGCATCACCCACGCCATCGAGCCTCCATGCAATCTTCGCACCCGATGCGTCGAGCAGACTGCCGCATTGACCAGCCGCAAGCAGCGCCGCTTCCTCATCCGCAAGCCAAGCATACGGATGAATACCCAATGCCGCAGACCCGACCACGCGTTGCTGGTGCGCGGCCAGAGCAATGTTGCCAATGAGGAAATCACCAATGGCACGACCAAGGGTCAGCGGATGACAGTCGCTTGCTTGAAAATCCATGTGAAAATATTTACCCGATTTCCTCTCGAATGACCGACGAGAATTTTTCAACCCATGCACGGCATTCGCCAGCATCCTTGTGTTCGACAAGCACGCGGATCTTATTCTCGGTGCCAGAATAGCGAATCAGGTGGCGTCCATCATCGCCAAACTCGGTCGTAGCGCGCTCCATCAGATCGTTGAGCTTTCCAAGCGTGGCGATCGGCGGTTTGGACGCCACGGCCATGTTGACGAGCTGCGAGGGGTACTCGTTTATCACCGCAGCAAGTTGCGCGAGGGTCGCATTGCGCTCCCGCATCATGCGCAACACTTGCAGCGCGCTCAGAATGCCATCGCCGGTAGTCGCGTAGTCGCCGAAAATCAAATGGCCGGAATTTTCGCCACCAAAGGAATAACCTCCCTTGCGCATGCACTCGATGACATTGCGGTCGCCCACCGCCGTGGCCTCGACACTGATGCCGTGTTTTTTCATCGCCTCCTTGAGGCCAAGATTGCTCATGATCGTCGCAACCAATGTGTTGTTGCGCAGTTTTCCTTGTTCCTTGAGACCGATCGCGCACAAGGCCAGAATGCGGTCGCCACTCACCACCTTGCCTTCGGCATCGGTGAAAATCACCCGATCGGCATCGCCATCGAAGGAAACTCCGAGATCGGCGCCAAACTTGCGCACCAATTCGCCTGCATTTTCCGGATGCAGCGCACCACAGCCATGATTGATGTTAAGGCCGTCGGGTTGGATGCCTGTGGTGATTACTTCGGCACCAAGCTCCTTGAAAATCAGCGGCGCAATGAAATACGCCGCACCATGACCACAATCGACGACGATCTTGAGTCCGTGCAAGGGAACATTGTCCGATGCGTTCTTCGCAAACTCGATGTAGCGGCCGCGCGCGTCATCGATGCGGTGCGCCTTGCCAATCTGTTTGGGTGGCAGAGGGTCAGCCTCCGCAACATCACCCAAAATGTGCTTCTCGATCATCGCCTCAAGATCGTCGGAGAGCTTGTATCCGTCCGGCCCGAAAATTTTCAACCCGTTGTCCTCATACGGATTGTGCGACGCGGTGATCATGATGCCTGCCGCCGCGCCCATCGACTTGGTCAAATGCGCCACCGCTGGGGTCGGCAAGGGCCCCACCATGAAAACATCCATGCCCATCGAGACCAGTCCACTCGTCAGAGCTGTCTCAAGCATGTAGCCGGAAATACGCGTATCCTTGCCAACCAAGACGCGGTTGCGGCTTGCACCCGGCGATTTCAGAACATTGGCCACCGCCTTACCCGTTCTTAGGGCAACTTCAGCCGTGATCGGGAATTCGTTCACTCGCCCGCGGATGCCATCTGTTCCAAATAATTTCATGTCGTGATGCTATCTAATAGTAAACGGAATGATTGAGCGATTCGCAACTTTGTTCAAAAATTTTTGAACAAATCAAGCCGAAAGCCCAAAATCTCGTAAAAACGGAATTTTCACCCCCAACAAATGGCTTCCTGTAGGAAACCGGCTGATTGCCACTGTGGCGCTGGGGAACAAACAAAAAACAACGCCCGTTTATGGACTGATCACTGTTCACGGGCAAGCGGTAATTTCCCGCAATCACACAAGGACCGCCCGCTGAATTCGCCCTGATGACTTGCGCAGAAAACGCCGCGCCAGTTTCTCAAATTCCTCGGAAAGGTCGGTGAGTTGGATTTCAAGACCACCCTCATCCTGCTGCGGATTCAGCATATCGAGTCGCACAAGCTCCGATTTCAAATGCTCGGCACAAGTCGTGGCACTGTCGACCAACCTAACACTCTCTGGCAACAAGCGCCGAAGCACAGGAATCAAAAGCGGGTAGTGAGTGCACGACAACATGAGCGTGTCGATACCCTTCTCGACCAAGGGATCAAGATAAGTTTTTAAAACAAGTTCCGCCGCAGGGTGATCAATCCAATCCTCCTCGACAAAGGGCACCAGCAAGGGCGCCTCCTGCGCGTGAATGATCAAGCCCGTCCTCTTCAAGGCAAGGGCATGTTGGTAGGCATGCGATCGGATGGTTCCGCGCGTGGCAATGATCCCCACCCGCTCGACTGCCGGATCGCGGAGCGCCGTCTCGACACCAGCCTCAATCACTCCGATCACGGGCAGATCAAAATTTTCCTTCAACAGGGGCAAGGCGTGTGCCGTGGCGGTGTTGCACGCAACAACGATTGCCTTGACCCCGCGCCCGACCAAAAACTTCGCATCCTCGAGCGCAAACCGACGGATCGCCTCGGGGCTTTTTGAGCCGTAAGGCAGACGCGCCGTGTCGCCGAGATACAGGATATCTTCGTGCGGCAACAAATCCTGCACCGCACGCACCACAGTGAGACCACCCACTCCCGAATCAAAAAATCCCAATGGTGCCGAATTCACGAAACGGATTTTGCCCATTCCCAGCCCTCCGACAAGACGGAAGCTTGTCTTCATTCTTCCCCCCTGTTCACGCCCTCGTCGCCCAGCGCAGTTTTGCCGGCCCGCTACGCGGATTGCTGTGTCTTTCGGCGCTGCTTGCCGTGATAATACCATCGCTGATCTCACAAAAAATCCCCTCGCAGAGGCCTGTCTTGAAACATTTTTTCACGCGCCTGTCCTCGCCCGAGTGAAAAGTCAGGATTGCCACTCTCCCGCCAGGCTTGAGGCAATCCGGCAGAGATCGCAGGAAAGCATCCAGCGCGGAGAACTCTTCATTAACCGCGATCCGTATCGCCTGAAATACCCGCCGCAGTGTCAGGTCTTTATCCTCATCAGGCAGCCCCGGCATCAATCGCAGCGCATCAGCGAGTTCGGTGGTGGTCTTCATTGTTCGACCGGCCAATGACTCAGCGATGATTTCCGCACGCGGCTCATCGGCATTTTCGCGCAAGGCGCGCCCAAGCTTGGAAGCATCGATTCGAGCCAACCACTCGGCACCACTCAGCCCGCGCGTTGGGTTCATGCGCATGTCGAGCGGCCCATCGTGCTTGAAACTAAAACCGCGCGATGGATCGTCAAATTGCATCGACGAGCAACCAAGGTCAGCAAACATAAAATCAGCCCGCAGGCTACGCTCGGCGAGCAATTTGGAAATTCCCGCGTAGTTCGAACGCACTGCGATGAAACACTCGGCACCATAACCCCGCTGACGCAATCGTCGCTCGGTTTTGGGCAACTCGATCGGATCCTGATCCGCACCGATCAACATGCCACCGGGTGTGATGCTTTCCAAAATTCTGAGCGCATGCCCTCCATAGCCCAGCGTCGCATCCACTCCGATCATTCCCGGTTTAAGTCCCAACGCAGCTAAACACTCATCGACCATGATCGGAATGTGCGAACCCGCCGGAGTCTTGCCCGATGCAATGACCTTCGCCACCGTCTCCGCATAACGCTCGGGATCGTGTTCCTTGTATTTGTCCTCAAAACGCCGCGGGTTTTTCCCGTGGTAACGCCTGCGGCGAGAAGGCCTCGTTGCCGAATCATCCATCCCCTGCTCCGTCATCAAGGCCATTGCTCGCAGAGGACGCGCGATCCGTCAAAACCCAAGTACTTTTCATCAACAGGGCATTCAGCCTTTTTGCTTTCGCCTCACCCGACTTTGGGCGAGCCTAGCCCCGCCCAATGAAAATCGGCATCGCGCAAATCAACTCCGTCGTCGGCGACTTTCCCGGCAACGCCAAACGCCTCATCGCCGCGTATCGCCAATGCGTGGATCAGGGAGCGGAGCTGGTCATCACACCGGAACTCTCACTGGTCGGCTATCCGCCACGCGATTTGGTATTCAAATCAAATTTCGTACCGAAATGCCTGCAAGCGCTCGATTACCTCGCCGGTGAAATTCGTGAAATTCCGCTGCTCGTCGGTTATGTCGATCACCACCACCCGCGCCAACCCGGCAAACCTTTTCGCAATGCGGCCGCATGGCTCGAGAACGGCACCATTCGCCACCGCGTATGGAAAACCCTGCTGCCAACCTACGATGTCTTCGACGAACGCCGCTATTTCGAACCCGCAGAATGCAACGAACCGATCGAGTGGAGAGGTCAACGAATTGGCATCACGATTTGCGAGGACATCTGGACCGAAGATTATCTCGAAATCCCCTTCTATGATCGAAATCCGATCGAAGAACTGGCAAACAAAGGCATCGATTTGATTCTCAACCTCAGCGCTTCGCCATATCATTTGGGAAAACCCGCGCAGCGCCGCTCGATGATCGGTGCCATCGCCCGCAAGACCAAAGTGCCGGTGGTCTACTGCAATGCCATCGGCGGCCAGGACCAGCTTGTCTTCGATGGCCATTCGCTCGTGGTCGGATCAAACGGGCGGATCATCACGCAGTTTGCCGGATTTGAAGAAACGTGCCTGACCATTGATCCGTTCCTGACCACCGAAAACGATGACGCTGCCGAAGAAGATGACGCCTCACAGCTTTACCGCGCTCTCGTGCTCGGTTTGCGCGATTACGCGCAGAAATCAGGCTTCACAAGCGCCTGCCTCGGCCTCAGCGGCGGCATTGATTCCGCGCTGACCGCAGTAATTGCCGCCGATGCGCTTGGCGCGGAACACATTCACGGCCTGACCATGCCGAGCCCATATTCATCACGAGGCAGCGTCGATGATTCGTTCGCACTCGCGAAAAAACTAGGCATCCGCTGCGACGAAATTTCCATCCGCGCACCTTTTGAATCGATCAAGGCGACCATGCACCAGCTCTTCGACGGCAGACCCGAAGATGTGACCGAGGAAAACATGCAGGCGCGCATTCGCGGGCTGCTGCTGATGGCACTCTCGAACAAGGACAATCACCTGCTCCTCAGCACCGGCAACAAAAGCGAATTATCGGTCGGCTACTGCACGATCTATGGCGACATGTGCGGCGGACTCGCGGTCATTTCCGATCTCCCGAAAACCCGCGTTTACGAGATCTCGCGCTGGCTCAACCGCGAACGCGAAATCATCCCTTGGAGCACGATTGAAAAAGCACCCAGTGCCGAACTCCGTCCGAACCAAAAAGATCAGGATACACTCCCCCCCTACGACATACTCGATGCGATTCTCGAACTCTATGTCGAACACCACCTTTCGACCGATGACATCATTTCGCGAGGATTCGACGAATCAACCGTTCGTTGGATCCAGCGACGCGTTGATCTCAACGAATGGAAACGCCATCAGGCGGCACCAGGCCTGCGCGTAACCACCAAGGCTTTCGGCATCGGCAGGCGCATGCCGATCGTCCAAAGGTTTTGCAGCTGACCGGCGATTTGCCAAGTCATTGGCGTCATGCCTCGATTTCGCGGGCGGGAGGTCCACTCTCAAAGCGCATTTGATCGGCGATGAAAGTGAGCGGAATATGCCCTGTCTCACCATTCCGATTCTTCGCTAGCACCAGCTCGGCCTTGCCAGCCTCAGCTTCCTTTTCTTCGGCATCTTCGGCATAATAGGCACTTCGATAAAGCAGGCCGACCATGTCGGCGTCTTGCTCGATCGAACCCGATTCACGTAAATCTGACATCCGCGGCACGCCGATGTTTTTACCGCTGCGCGTTTCCGGACCACGATTCAACTGCGCCAAAATCACAATCGGCACTTGCAGCTCTTTTGCCAAACCTTTGATCCCTGCGGAAATTTCCGCAATCTCCCGCTCGCGCGAATTCTCCGCCTGCTTGGTGCGCGATCGCATCAATTGCAAATAATCGATCGCAATAAACTCCAGACCTTCATCGCGCTTCTTTCGACGAGCCTTAGCGCGCACCTCGTTGATGGAAATTCCGGGAGTGTCGTCAATAAACATCCGGGCGGAAGAAACCTCCAATGCCGCACGCTGGATCCGAGTCAACTCGGCCTTGGTCGGAGTATACCCGCGCGTTAATTGGCTCAACCCAAACCGCGCCCTCGAAAAGACCAAACGCTGCACGATTTGGAATGCGCTCATTTCACACGAAAAAACCAAACTCGGTTTGGCCTGATCAATGCAAACATGCTCAACAATGTTCATCATCAGCGAGGTCTTGCCCATCGATGGACGCGCGGCGACGACGAACATTTCGCCGGGCTTGAGACCGTTGCTCATCCTGTCGAGTTCCTCATATCCTGTCGATATCCCCTGCGCACCTTTTTCACCTGCGAGCAAGGCTTGAAACTGCTCGATGACCTGTTCGACGGATTGCTTGACGCTCGGCGCCTGCGAAGTTTCGGATCCCTCGCGAATCGCCAGCATCCTGGCTTCAACCGTGTCCAAAAGACTGGCCACCTCGTCCGGGGAATCGTAGGCCTGCGCAATCGCCTCGTTCGAATTTCGGATGATCGATCGCAGCACATACTTGTCTTTCACCAACTGCAAATGGTGGCGAAAATGTCCGGGACTGGGAGCATACGAATAAATTTCCGTCACCGCACCAGGCCCGCCAACTCGATCCAACATGCCGCGGTCGAGAAGCCGCTGAACCAGCGAAACAAGCTCGATTTCCTGCCCCTGTTGGAAAAGCTCCTCCAACATTGCGTACAATGTTGAATGCCCGGGCAGATAAAAATGATCTTTGGTGAGCTTCTCCTCGATCGCCAATCCAATGTACTCCTGCGGCTCTTTGAGCATCGATGAAAGAAGGCTCTTTTCAGGCCCCACGGCGTGCGGCAAAGCCCTTGTCACATCATCCACCTCGGATGCCGCCTGCTGTAGAGTTACAGCTGCAGGAATTGTGCTGGGAAGGGACTTGAGATCGGTCGACATCGCCCTCAATTTGATGAAACCACCGAATGCGCGTCAATCTTGGCTTCATGTAAATACATGTGAATAACCTTGTGGAACCGTAACTCACCCCCATCCGCAAACCTTGCTCTCAAAGACAAGCTGCCCCAGAATCATCGCATGCGGGTGGTCATTCAACGGGTCAGCCAGGCCAGCGTCACGGTCGAGGAAAAAACCATATCCTCGATCGGCCGTGGACTCTTGATATTGGTCGGCATCGAGTCGATTGACGACGGGTCCGACATCGAGTGGCTAACCGGCAAAATCTCTGGCCTGAGGATTTTTGCCGACATGGAGGAAAAAATGAATCTGAGCATTGGCGACATTGGCGGTGATCTTTTGGTTATCAGCCAATTCACGCTTCATGCTTCCACCATGAAAGGAAACCGTCCGTCATTTCTGAAAGCGGCAGCTCCAAAAATCGCCGAGCCGCTGTATCAAAAGTTTTGCGACGCGCTCGAATCCAAACTCTGCAAGCCGATCGGCCGTGGCATTTTTGGTGCGGACATGAAGGTTGCACTGATCAATGATGGCCCGGTCACCGTCCTCATTGACTCGCACTCAAGAGAGTGATGCATCGGGCTTTCAACGGAACCACTCATCTGGTCCACCCGGTGGTGGCAGCGGTTGGTTCAAAACACTTTTTTCCTTTGGCACCGAGAGCTGCTCCTCGAGCTGAGTGATCGCCGCCGAAACCCCATGCACGGGAAATCCGTCACGTGTCCGCGCCCAGTACGCAGACAATGACTCGTAAGCACTTTGAGGAGTCCCATATATTTCTATCGCGCGGGCCTTGAGATCCATCTTTGGATTTTCCCACGCCTCAAGCACGAAAAGCAAGGCCTTCATCGTCGGCGTGCGGTTGATCGGACCTTCGTTGTAGAGTTTTTTTGCGATCGCAAGAGCCTCAGCTTCACGGCCCTTTACGCGTGCCAGCGAATAAAACGCCGAGCGTCTTACATAACCGAGCGCCTTACCGGTATCCGCCGCCTTCTGATAAGCTTCAGCCGCAGCCGCAAATGACGCATTGGCGTCGCGAAATGCCGGGTACTTGTTTGAATCGGACAAAAGAAATCCCAAGCTCGCCAGCAGGCTCCAGTCATCAGGGTTGTTGCATATTCCCCTTTCAAGAAAAGCCCGACCTTTCTGAATCGACATTCTCCATGCCTCACGACGCCGCAACGGCGGAAGTTTCGAATCATTGATGTAATAGGATGCTGCATTGTAGGCCATGTGCCACGAACCCGTTTCCCAATAATATCGAGTGCGTGGCGCGAGATCGACAATAGTGTTGAAGGTTTCTTCAACATCCTGCCAACGCTGCTCGGTGAAATAGGTAAAGGCCCGGAGATTCAAAAATGTCGCAACCAAGGTACGCAAACCACCGAGCGCCACGGCGGAACTCGTCTGACCGATCCTGTCTCGCGAGGCAATCCCGAGCTCCGGAGGAAAAAGACCCGCATCACGCAGCGATTTCGCAAGTGCTAGCTCGTAGGGAAGCCTCAACGCGCCAAAAGCGAAAACCGTTGCCACCAACAACAGAACTCTGAACCAGCGTTTCACTCGATTAAAATTCCTTGTCGGCAAATATGAACCAAGAAGCGAATGTAAAAAACACCGCGTAATAAATGCCCACCAGCGCTAACTTTGCCAGCGACAGCGCAGGCATCGCTTGGCCCTCGATCACCGCATCAATGACATTGAAAAGCTGGAAGTCGGGAAGCACCAAGGACATTACCAACGATGCGAGCCGCGCAAACACTCCTTCGCCCGCTTCACCCGACTGCAGATAGAGGTTGCGGGCATCCGCTTGGAAGTGACCTATGAAATAGATCAGGAAACTGACTATGGTCGTAAACAAAGTGCTGGAGGAAAAGGTCGAGATCAGCAACGCCAGCGAAGCCATGATTGATGCACGCAGAAAGACTGCAAGCACAGCTCCCTGAAGTGAAGCATTCGGTCCACTGGCGAGCGTATCAGCACGCAATGAGGCAACGGCGTCTGCCGGCCACCCCAATGCCCTCGCCATATCCATCTGTTGGGCGACCACCATGTTGGTGCGCACATGCAAGACCGCAGTCATCAGCAAATCCATCAGCGCAAGCGAAACAAAAACCAAGAACAACACACCGAGCAACTTTCCCGCAAGATAATCGAAGCGTGGGACAGGCTTCGCCAAAATTGTGTATAAAGTCCGATCCTCGGCATCCTTCGGCAACAACAATGCGGTTGCCACCACGGAAAGAACCACGGAAAACAAGGTCATCGCGCCCAAAGACCAACTCTTGATCGACCTCAACACATTCGCGCCAACCGACTCGGGACCTTCATGCTGAGGCAGGTCAAAGAAATTGCTCGCTATGGCAATCAGCGCGAACACAGCCAGAAAATAAAACACCTTCATCCTCACCAACTGCGTGAAGGTATGCGTGGCAATGACCCAAATGCGCATGAGGTGGGAACCTTTTGGCGATATGTGAACAGCGTTGCTCATGGTTCGTCTTTGGTGATTTCCCGCAGGAACAATCTCTCAAGCGTGGTGCGTGGTTTTCCAGTCCTGACAACCGAAGAGCCGGGCGTCAAATCAACCAGCGCCTTGATTTTCTGCAAAAGCTCAGGTGATGCGTCGCGAAGAACAATTTCCGACTGGTCTTCGATCGCGATCAAATCATCGAGCCTGCCCTCGCGAACCATTTTGCCGCGGAAAATGATCCCGACCCGGTCGCAAACTTCTTGGACTTGTTCCAAAAGGTGCGAGCAAAGAAATACCGTGATCCCGCGCTCACGAAGCTTGAGTATCAGGTCGCGGATCTGACGCGAGCCAAGCGGATCAACCCCGGCGGTCGGCTCATCGAGAATCACCAGACGCGGTTCCTGCACCAGTGCTTGTGCGAGACCGATGCGCTGCAACATGCCCTTCGAGTAACCTCCAAGACGACGGTCGCGTGCACCTTCGAGATCAACCAGCGCAAGCAATTCACTCACCCGATCATTCAAAGCTCTACCTTTCAGGCCGCACAGTTTGCCATAAAATCGCAAAGTCTCCGCACCACTCAAATGTTTGTAAAAATACGGATTTTCAGGCAAAAATCCCACCTCGTTTCGCGAGTCAACCTTCATCGAGTCGCAGCCAAAAATCGAACACTGACCGGCGGACGGCGCAACCAGACCGAGCAAGGCCTTCATGGTCGTGGACTTGCCGGATCCATTCGGCCCAATCAAGCCGTAGACCTCGCCCGGCATGATGCGGATTGAGACATCGTCCACCGCCCGCAAAGGTTTGCGGCGAAAGGAGGTTTTGAATTCCTTTACGAGGTTTCGTATCTCGACTGCGGCTTGTGATTCGGCCATCGGGGAAAAATTCTAGTGCCCGGCCGATGCTGACGCAACGGGCAATTTCGTCCTCACAGACAGATCCGGCGAAACAGCACATCGAGCGGAAGCTGAAGCCCGATGTAGAAATCACCAAACTCAGCATAACGCGCGGACACCTCGTCAAAGCGCATCTCGTAAACGATCGCTTTGATGTCAAAAGTGTCCTTCGCCAGCAAGGTTACGCCCCACTCAAACTCGTCCAAACCGGTCGAGCCTGTGATCAATTGCAGGATTTTTCCCGAGTACTTGCGGCCGACACGGGCATGCCCTACCATCAGCTTGCGCCGTTCTTCGAAACCGAGGGAATACCAGTTGTCACCACCACTGCGACGCTTCGACATCGGGTAAAAACAGAGTACCGGCCAATCCGGGAGCACGGGATAAAGGCGATGCTTGAGGTAATGGGCCATCCGTTCGTCAAATTCGGTTAGCGCGGCTTCGAACTCCGCCGACCCCTGCACCAAACCCTTTTCCGCGACCAGCGTTTCAGCCGCATACTGCTCGCGAGTGGTGGTGTACTCGGAGCTCTCGGTCTGCGAAAGATACGAATAAACGGGACTGAGAATCTCCGGCCCGAGCGAGAGGCTGATCTGTTTCTCAAACGCGTTGAGCATCTGAAGATCGGGCCCAAGGAGCATGAAACCAATGTCCGCTTTCGGAGTCGTGACTGAAAAAACCAATAAATGCGTGTCAGGCGTCGAGCGTATTTCGCGCACCAATTCCGTCAGGCAGGTCTTGGCCTGCCTTTTTTCATCGTCGCCATACAGTGACCATTGCGCGTGATCGACATGATAAAACAAGTGCATGACATGCCATCCTTCGTGCGGCACGACCGGGGTGATTTCTTTTGCGGACATGATGATGTGAATCAGCGAAGATCGGTGGAAATATGCATTTCAAAAAGCTTTCTGAATTCGCTGACGGAAACGTTTTCGGAACCGCTTTCAAGAACTTCAATGGACCATGGTTTGTTGTCGCTGGTACGATAAACAGCATGCATGCCGGGATCCTCAAAGCCTGCCGTGGCCGGTATGACCAACTTGCCGCCGGGGGTCACCGATCTGGTGATATTGTCGCCAACCGAAATGCCCTTGTCATCACGAAAGATAACACGGACCAAGCCGGATCCCTCACCACATGACAATTCCAATACCGGCAAGAGTGTTGTGCGGAGCCTCACAACACTGCCGTTTGCATCCCCTGGCTCAACACGCTTCCAATAAGTGTCGGCTGATTTGATTGCCACAAATTCACCCTTGATGGGAAAATCAGGATTCGTCTTGGTGGAAGATTGAATGGGCAACTTGCTTGCGGAAAATACCACTATTCCAACAGCGATCGACATCAACAAAACAACAACGACAATCATGCCTAGTTTTTCGCCAACGGAAAACTTCAATCGGGAAGTGATCGGAATTTGATCGTTCGCATCACGAGTCTCCGGGGAAAATTCCTCCTCAAATTTTGAAGGCGTCACTTTCTTTTGGGCCTCCTCATCGTCCCCTGATCGATATTCAGTCTGGTTTTCTGAAGAGCCAGTGTCGGGCGTCACTTGAATCTGTTTGTCACCCACTTCAAAATCCTTGGCATCACTGGATGGCATGGGCGCAATTGGTTCATCATCGGCCCATTGTTCAAGATCGGCGAAATCGCGCAAAATATCCGCGCGCCGTGGCGGCTGCGCACCAGGCCTTGGAGCTTCACGCTGAGGTTTGATGTTCAGCTTGATCGATGCTTCGTCGCGACTTTTCAAAGCCGGAGGAACCTCCGATTTCAACTCGATCTGAGTGCTCACATAGGTGGTATGCAATCTCGGAGTGCGGGAGATATTGGCTGGAGGAAGCTCATCACGCACCGCGCCCCGCAGTTCCGCCGGTATCACACTTTGCTGCTCATCGCCATCAAGGTTCCACAAAAGACCTTCCGGAGTATCTCTTTTGATTTCATCCGAAGGTTGATATCCCGATGGTGAAATCGGTGAATCCTCTGGATCTGGAGTGGAGGCGGAATTCATGACGATACTTGGCAGAACAGGAATACTGTCAAAAAACCGGATTGGCCAGCCCGAAGATAATTCCAAAAATACGCAAAAATCAGCCTTGCATAACAAGGCTATCGGGTTCATCCAAATGAGCGTAACCTCACATATTTCACATGGCGGACCGAGAAGATAAGAACACTGAAAACATCAATGGCAAATTCTATGTCGACAGCCAGTGTATCGACTGCGATCTCTGCCGCGAAACAGCACCGGCCAACTTCACACGCGCTGACGACGAGGGATACTCTTTCGTTTACAAACAGCCGGAGAATGACGAAGAAATCGCTCAATGCCGCGAAGCGATGGAAGGTTGCCCCGTCGAGGCGATCGGCGACGATGGTGAGGAATAAGCACCAGCCCCATGAAACCCAAAGACCCATCCGGCGGAATCCGTGAGGAAATTCTGCGGGAATGGAGAGGTTGCGACGAAGCAACCGATCTCGATGCCGGCGTGTCGATCGCCGAAAAATGGATCCGCAATGTGCTCAAATCCGTAGGAGTTGGAGACGGACTCGACGAGGAACTCGTTCGCTCAACATGGAAGGAGTTGGCCGGCGATTTCATCGCCTCGCACACCGAGCCCGTTTCGGTTCGCAAGGGGCATCTCGTGTTGCGCGTCACTCAACCTGCCATGCGCTTCCACCTCGAGCAAATGAAACCGATGCTGCTCACCCGGCTCCGCGCCCAACTCGGCGAACAACGCATCATATCCGTGAAGTTCACCCTAGGCTGAAAGTGCCACACACTCCCCATGTTTCGCAATCTCATCTTCGATTGGTCCGGCACTCTCGTCGACGATCTCGGCCCGGTGATCGAGGCCACCAACGCGATCTTCGATCGCTACTGTCTGCCACATTTCGACCGCGACACCTTCCGCCGCCAATTCCGCCTTCCCTACTCGGAGTTTTACGCGGAGTTCCTGCCCGACATTCCGCTCGAAGAACTTGAAACTCACTTTCGCCCGGCATTCAGCGCGGCAAAGTCACCTGTGACAGTCCTGCCCCACGCGCGCGAGAAACTCGAGTGGTGTTCGCAACACGGCATCCGCGCCTTCGTACTGACCTCGATGGATACCCAAGCTTTCGAACGGCAAATGGATGACTTCAAGCTTCGTCACCATTTCGAGGCGACCTATTCTGGCATCATCGACAAGCGCGATGTCATCCACAGGATCATTGACCGTCATCGGCTCAAGCCACACGAAACCGCCTTTGTTGGTGACATGAGCCACGACGTGGAAACCGCCCGCCATGGTGGGCTTTCTTCCATCGCCGTTCTCACCGGTTACCAGCACCCGGAAGCACTCGCCGCCGTGCGCCCCGACCTTACAGTGCCGGATCTTGAGGTGCTTCGAAATCTCATGCATCGGCAGGTCGCCTCTCGCCCGATCACCACCGTCGGCGCGTTGATCCACGACGGCGCTGGCCGCGTTCTCATGATCCGCACCCACAAGTGGTCAGGTCTCTGGGGTATCCCCGGCGGAAAAATCAAGCACGGTGAGTCAACGCTCGATGCGCTCAGGCGTGAAGTTCTCGAGGAAACGAATCTTCAAATTGCGGATATCACATTTGCACTGAATCAAGACTGCATCGCATCGACTGAATTTATGCACCCGGAGCATTTCATCCTTCTCAACTATGTCGCCCGCTCTATCGGCTCAGATGTGCGGCTCAACGACGAAGCTGAGGAATTCGCATGGCTTACACCCGCCGAAGCACTCAAGCTGCCGCTCAATTCTCCGACCCGCGTACTGCTTGATGAAGCACTCGCCCGCAAGCTCATCCCCCACTCGAATGCCTGACGAAATCGAAATCCGCCGACTCAAAGTCCATGCCCGCATCGGTGTGCCCGATGAAGAACGCTCGACACCACAGATACTGCTCGTCACGGCCCGACTAACTCCAAGCCAAGGATTCAAAGGCCTAGATGACAACATCACGCGCACGATCGACTATCATGCGGTCGCCATTCAAATCCAAGAACTCGGCGCCGCACGCCCACGCAAACTGATCGAAACACTCGCCACCGAACTTTGCGATTTTCTTCTGACGCGGCACCCCCTTTCAAAAATCGCAATCACGATCGAAAAACACATTCTGCCAGACACCGAATGCGTCGCGGTGCACATCGAGCGCAGCCGTTAGAGCATTCACGAAAGCTCACCACCGATCCAAGCAAGGAATTCCTGATTGCCATCCGTGCCAGTGATCGGTGAAGCGATCACCCCACGCCACTCGCGTCGATAATTCTCCACCACAAAGCGACGGATCTTTTCCACCGCACGCTCATGCAAGGACGGATCGCGCACGATGCCGCCCTTCGAGATATCCTCGCGGTCGAGCTCAAACTGTGGCTTGATCAAACAAACAACACTGCCCTCATCATCGAGGACGGAAAAAACCGCAGGCAATACTTTGGTTAGTGATATAAATGATAGATCCATCACTGCGAGGCG
Source organism: uncultured Luteolibacter sp. (assembly GCA_964639755.1). GTDB lineage: Bacteria > Verrucomicrobiota > Verrucomicrobiia > Verrucomicrobiales > Akkermansiaceae > Luteolibacter. The sequence continues at coordinate 26,537 of CAZXHZ010000090.1, forward strand.
AACTTTTTCACCGAGATCCTCAGGCACCATGTGGCGGGCATTGAATTGTTCTTTCACCACCACCCTCGGGTCGTTGCGTAACTTCCATACGAGCTGATTGGTTCCAACATCCACCGCATGCACTTTAGCTGCCCCATGCTGCAAAAGGCAGTCGGTAAAACCACCGGTCGAGGCACCAACATCAATGCAGACCCACCCAGCGGGATCGATCCCGAAAACCTTCAGCGCGCCCTCAAGCTTGATCCCTCCCCGCCCGACAAATTTCGGCCTTTCCCTGACCTCGAGCGCCGAATCCTCCGCCAACTTTTGCCCGGGCTTGTCGATCACCCGATCACCGATACGCACCTCGCCTGCAAGGATCAGGCGCTTGGCCTGCTCTCTCGATTCACAAAGCCCCTTCTCAACCAAAAGGACATCCACTCGCTCAAGTTTCATAGGATTTCACCGCCAGCATATTTGCGACAACCGCATGCGCAAGCCACGACGCGAAATCAATTCAGACCCGCCTTGCCAGCCACCCGGCATGAAGTATCCTAATGCCCTCACCCATGAAGCCATTCCTGAAAAAATTCCTTGGCATGAATTGGCTCATGATCTTCGTGATGTACGGCCTTCTGGTCTTTGGTGTGCTCATGATCGAAAGCGCGGCCAGGCACCTCGCTATCAGCGAGGAAGCCCTCAAACAATTCGGTGGCGCTGGGCCTTGGTATGCATGCATGCAACAACGCTGGATCGTCATCGGCAGTGTGGTCTACTTTGCCGCCGCTCTCATCGACTATCGTTGGATTCGATGGCTTGGCATTCCCTTCTACCTCATCAGTCTCGCATTGATGGTGCTTGCCATGCAGCAGGACGATTCGGTCCACCGTCTCTCATTGTTTGGCCTCAGTTTCCAACCGGCACAACTCGGCATCGCGTCCGGCATCGTTCTGATCTCATCGCTGTCGCAAGACCTTCCAAAAATCCACCCGTGGTTCGCCGCGCCCATCGCACGCATCTGTCTCATCGGATTGGTGGCAGCTGTGCCGTTCCTAATGGTGATGAAAATGGGCGACATGGGGTCCGCGCTCGTCTGGATCCCCGTGGTTTTCGTCGCTCTGCTTGTGAGCGGGATTCCGTTTCGCTATCTGTCGTTCATGGGACTCATTGGCGCAGGGCTTTTGCCACTGCTTTATTTCATCTTGCTGCCAATGGTTTCAAAACGCGGCCCCGAACGCATCGATACATGGCTGCGCATGCTGCAAGGCCACAAGGTTGATACAAGCAAAGAAGCCTACGCGCCTTACAACATCTCTATGGCTGTTGGCAAAGCCGGGTGGAAAGGTGTCGGCCGGAATGCGGGAACCGAAACGGGCTCGCTCCACGCCAAGGCCTTCATCCCGAAAGACACCGCACACAACGACTATATCTTCGCAGTCATCGCCGAAGAAACCGGTTTCCGTGGCGGACTTCTCCTCATCACCGCATTCGCCATCCTTATCGTGCAGGGACTGATCATCGCTTTTTACAGCCGGGATCTTGCGGGACGATTGCTTGCCTGCTTGGTAGTCGCGCTCTTCTTTGCCCATGTCTTTGAAAGCATCGGCATGTGCCTGCTGCTCACCCCCATCACCGGAATCCCGCTGCCACTCGTGAGCTATTCAGGAACCTTCGTGGTGGTCTGCATGATGCTGCTCGGCCTCATGCAAAGCATCTGGATCCACCGAACCAACGATGTCATGGAGTCGGAAACCAGCAGATCTACCTGATATCTTCTGTCCGCAAGGCCAATACATTTTTCGAGGCTTGCCGACTGATCTCTCCGAGGTTATCTCGCGGCGTCATGGCAAAGAAACCAGTAGTTCTGATCATTCGAGACGGATGGGGCGTCAACCCCGGCGGTCAAGCCACCGCCCAAAAAGACGGCAACGCCACCCTATTGGCACACACTCCTTTCCATGATGAAATGCTTGCCACCTATCCCAAGGGCTTCCTCTCAGCATCCGGTCTCGATGTCGGCCTTCCCGACGGGCAAATGGGCAACTCAGAAGTCGGTCACCTGAACTTGGGCGCGGGGCGCGTCGTTTATCAGGACCTCACGCGCATCAACAAAGCCATCGCCGAAGGCACGCTTACAAGCAATCCGGTCTTCACCACCGCGCTCGAAAAAGCGAAGTCCAGCCGACTCCACTTCATCGGACTCGTTTCCGACGGCGGCGTCCACAGCCATCAGGATCAACTCATCGCCATGATCCGCCTCGCTCATCAGGCTGGCGTGAAGGACATCATGATTCATGCCATCACCGACGGCCGCGACACCTCACCCACCGGTGGCGAAAGCTATCTCGCAAAAGTCGAGGACGAGGCCGCCAAATGCGGCGCACGCATCGCCACCGTGATCGGACGCTATTTCGCGATGGACCGCGACAAACGCTGGGACCGCGTGAAACTTGCATGGGACGCGATCGTGCTCGGCAAAGGCGAACCGTGCGAGATCCTCGCCAGCGAGGCAGTTGCGGATTACTACCGCAAGGACAAGACCGACGAGTTCATGCCGCCGATGATCTTTGCCGAGGCCAACACCCAACGCATCCGTGACAACGATGTGATCCTCTTTTTCAACTTCCGCGCCGACCGCGCACGCGAAATTTCCGATGCTTTCCTCAAGCGCGATTTCGATGGCTTTGACCGTGTCGTCACTCCCAAGACGCACTATGTGACGCTCACCGAATACGACGAAACCTACACCTGCCCGGCCATCTTCGCGCCGGAGAAGCTCGACATGGTGCTCGGCCAAACAGTCGCCGCCGCGGGACTCACCCAACTCCGCATCGCGGAAACGGAAAAATACCCGCATGTCACCTATTTCTTCAACGGTGGCGTCGAACAAGCCAACGCCGGCGAGGACCGAGTGATCATCCCCTCGCCCAAGGATGTGCCGACCTATGACTTCAAACCGCAAATGAGCGCGCCGGAAGTCACCGACACCGTGGTTTCCAAACTCAAGGACTACGACCTCGTTATTCTCAACTTCGCCAACCCCGACATGGTCGGTCACACCGGCGTGGTCGAAGCCGCGATCAAAGCCGTCGAAACCATCGACGCGGGAGTCAAAGCGGTCGTCGAGGAAACCCTCCGCCTCGGCGGCAAACTCCTCATCACCGCCGACCACGGAAA
>CAZXHZ010000091.1:0-9305 GCA_964639755.1 uncultured Luteolibacter sp.
ACCAGTCGCAAAGATCATGTCGGAAATCGCCGGCACCGCATACCATTTGAGACCCAGCTCACCAAACCACTCGTGACGCGGATGGCGGATCGCCACCTCGCGCACCAAGTGCGGCGGCAATTCGTAAAATCGCAGCACTCCGCCGCATTGAATGATCAATGGCAAAAGATCAAATCGCGTCGGGCTCGCCGGCGGCCGCCAGCCGAGCGCCAAGGCCACCCGCGTGAGCTCGAGGTTCATCGGATCACCAAGAATACTGCCATCGGTCGACTCGTGCGCGGCGTATCGGACGAGCTGGTGGTTCCAGATGCGGACTTCACTTTCCGCACCGCGCCACGGCGGCATCACCGTCATCAACGGCGTGATCCGCCCATCGCCGGTCGCGCGCTTCAAATGCTCGCAGGCAGCCTCGAAAACTTCGTCGGTCGTGGCAAGCTGGCGGGCATCGATCACCTCCAGCGATTTCCAATGCAAGCGACCGATGCAGCGCACGGCATTGCGCCAAGCCTCACGACCGGCCTGCTCCAGCGACAGATTCGACGCAGCGGCGGATTTGAGAAGCTCCGCCGAATCGACGAGGTCCCAGCGCTTGGCATGATGGCCATGCAGCGGACATCCGGAAGTAGGTGGCGTGTTCGGGTCTTTCATGATCGCATCACAACATCGTTCACGCGGCGGAACGGGATCAGAAGGAAGCGGTAAATACCCCGGTGGCAAGCGGAAAGGACGCCGCTTCGATGCAGCGAAAAAAACCGACGGACACAAATGTGGTCGGTTGACAAGCAAGGCTCAAAACCATCACATCTGGACATGTTGCGCAGCGCCAATTAAGGCGCTATGCTTGTCCGCTTCAAAATCCATCCCCAGACACTTTTTCATCCAGTGTTTTCAAACGAAGATTATCTAGCTGAATTGCTCAATGAAGCTGGCTTGGTGAGCGCGGACCAAATCGCCGACGCTCGCAGGAAAATTTCAGGCGCCGAATCATTGGTCGAATACTTGCTGGCTCACACCGCCCTCACCGAAGAACAGGTTGGCGAGGTGCTTGCGACGAATGCCGGCATTTCGTTCGTACGGCTTACCGATATCCATTTCCAGCCAGGCATCACCGAAACCATCACCGAGGAGACAGCTAGGCGCTTTCGTGTCGTGCCGGTGCAGGACGATGGCCTCACGCTCACCATTGCAGTCGCCGACCCGCTCGATTTTGAAACCCTTGACTCGCTGCCGCACATCGTCGGCCGCGACCTGAACTTTGTCTGCGCCACTCGCAAGGACATCCAATACCACCTGCGCGAATTCTACCAAGTCTCCGACGCTCCCCAAAAAGCCAACGAGTTCGGCATCGAAATTGCCACTGGCGATCTGGAGGCTGGCGTTGAAGGCGACGATGCCCCGATCATTCGCTTGGTGGTGCAACTGCTCACCGAAGCCTTTCGACTGCGTGCCTCCGACATTCATATCGAACCGCTGGAAACTTCCGTCCGCGTGCGTTATCGCCTCGACGGAAAACTCATCCATGTCGACACCCACCCGAAGAAGCTGTTGCCAGCCATCATCGCACGCCTGAAGGTGATGAGCGGCACCATGTCGATCGCCGAAAAGCGCTTGCCGCAAGACGGTCGCATCCAGCTCAAGATCGGCGACAAAGAGGTCGATCTGCGGGTTTCCTCCGTGCCTTCCAATCATGGCGAATCAATCGTCATGCGGATCCTCGACAAATCGGCTCTTTTGTTAGGACTGCCGGAGTTGGGCTTCTTCTCCGACGATCAAGCAACCTTTGAGCAGCTGCTTGGCCTGCCCGATGGCATCCTGCTGGTCACCGGTCCGACCGGATCGGGAAAAACCACCACGCTCTACGCCTGCCTCAATGTCATCAACCGCCCCGACAAAAAAATCATCACCGTCGAGGACCCGATTGAATACGAACTCCCCGGCATCAACCAGGTGATGGTCAAAACCGACATTGGCATGACTTTTGCCGCGGCGCTTCGTTCGATGCTGCGCCAAGCGCCCAACATCATCATGATCGGGGAAATTCGCGATGCCGAAACCGCCAACATCGCCATCAACGCCTCACTTACCGGACACCTGGTCTTCTCCACGCTTCACACCAACGACGCGCCCTCGGCCGTAGCCCGTCTCGCCGACATCGGCGTCAAGCCGTTCCTTATCGCTTCGGCTGTGCGTGGCGTGCTGGCCCAAAGACTTGTGCGCAAGCTCTGCCCGCTCTGCAAGACCCCCTCGGGACTTAGTGAGAAAGAAATGCGAGCCTTGGCACTCGATGCGTCGCGCATGACCGAGGCTACCATCTTCGGGCCGGTTGGTTGCGAAAAATGCCGCAACAACGGCTACAAGGGCCGGATGGGCATTTTCGAGTTGTTCCTTGTCGATGACGAAGTACGTCAAATGATAAACACCGGCCTCACCACCACTCAACTGCGCAGCCGCGCCCGCGAACTCGGCATGAGAACCTTGCGTGAGGATGGCATCCGCAAAGTGCTTGCCGGAATCACCTCAGGTAGCGAAGTCGTTCACACCACCATGTCGGACATCGACTGACACTCCATCAACAAAATCTCGTTTTACCGCAGCTCGTCCCATGGACCACCAGCAAATCGTCGAACTTTTCCAAGCCCGCGGCCTTATCGACCAGAGCTTGGCGCAAGATATCCTTGCCGAGGTTCATAACAGCGGCAAAACCGTGCCGGAAATTCTGGAGGACTTCGAAGTCATCCAAAGTCGCGACGATGTCTGGCCGGTCATTGCTTCCGAATTGGGTGCCCAGATGGTCGACATCCGCAATTGGTCCCCTCCCGAGGCCTTGCTTGCATTGATCCCCGCCGGAACGGCGAGAATCCATGGCGCACTGCCAGTTCAGTTCGACGAAGCCGGCCTGCATGTCGCTCTGGTCGACCCGCTCAATCCGCAGACGGTCGAAGACCTCCGTTTCGCGCTTGGCCGCGAGATCAATGTGGTTGTCGCGCCCGATTATCTGGTTGAGGCAAAAATCAACGATTGCTATGGCGGCGAAGGCAAGGCGATGGAGGATCTGCTGGGCCAACTCGTGATCAGCAGCGAATCGCAAAGCACCACCGATCTCGAATCGGAAGCCAACTCCGCGCCGATCATCCGCTATGTCGACTTGGTGCTTTACCAAGCGATCAAAGAAAAGGCTTCGGACATCCACTTCGAGCCCTTCGAAAAGGAATTTAAAATTCGTTATCGGGTCGATGGCGCGCTTTACGAGATGGCGCCGCCACCCATTCATCTGGCCCTGCCGATCCTTTCGCGCGTGAAAGTCATGTCCAACATGAACATCGCCGAACGCCGTGTTCCGCAGGACGGGCGGATCGTCAAACAGATCGGCGAGAGATATGTCGACATGCGGGTCTCCTCGCTGCCAACCCATCATGGCGAATCAATCGTGTTGCGGGTCCTCGACCGATCGTCGGTCAATCTCTCGCTCGAGAACCTCGGCCTGCCTGAATACATTTACGATTACATCACCGAAACGATCGAAAAGCCCAACGGGATTTTCATCGTCACCGGTCCCACAGGCGCCGGCAAAACCACCACGCTTTATGCCGCCCTGCGTCGCATCAACACGATCGATGCCAAACTCCTCACCGCCGAAGACCCGGTCGAATACGACATCGACGGCATCATACAGATCCCGATCAATGAAGCGATCGGCTTGGATTTCCCACGCGTTTTGCGTGCCTTCCTGCGTCAGGACCCTGACCGCATCATGATCGGGGAAATGCGCGACAAGGAAACCGCCACCATCGCCATCCAGGCCGCCCTTACAGGCCACCTTGTTCTATCAACGCTCCATACCAACGATGCGCCAGGTGCTGTGACCCGCCTTATCGACATGGGCTGTGAGCCATTCCTCGTCGGCGCGTCGCTCGAAGGCGTGCTGGCCCAGCGCCTCGTTCGCACGATCTGCAAAAAATGCAAATCGCCCTACGAACCAAACGAAGCGATTTTGAGTCAGCTTGGCATTTCGGCGCACGAACTCGGTGACAAGCAATTCTCGACAGGCGCCGGCTGTGACACTTGCGGGCATACCGGTTACAAAGGCCGTCGCGGATTGTACGAATTGCTGAACATCACCGACCCGATCCGCGAACTCATCACCGCGCGCGCGCCAACGGTGGTGATCAAACAAAAAGCCGTGGAACTTGGAATGAATACCCTCCGCGAAGACGGCTTGCGCAACATTTACCTCGGCAGCACGACCATCGAGGAGGTGCTGAAATACACCTGACGCAATGAGCCGCCAGCTTGTTGGAGATGCATTTCCAACCGCCGGTTCAGACCTGAATTTCCAATGGCCAAGCCGACGATTTTAGGCATTAATCATCGTTAGCCACTAGCTAACCTCCATGCCCAACTTTCTTTACAGCGCCCTCGACGCCAAAGGCGAACAAAAGTCCGGAGTCATTGCCGCCAACTCGGAGAACGAGGCAATCCAGCAACTTCGTGCCAGCGGACTTTATCCCACCCATATCCAAGAAGAAGGCAAAGCCGGCAAGAAAGCCAAAGCCACGGTGGCAAAAGTCAAAAGCAAGGCGAAGTCGAAGGCGGCAGCAAAAACTGGCGGCACCGTAAAACCGAAAAACCTCACGATCTTCACCCGCCAACTCGCCACGCTCATCGACTCCGGCCTACCCCTGCTGCGCAGTCTCACCGTGCTTGAAAAACAGGAGCCGCACCCGGTGATGAAGGCCACCATCAGCGCCCTTGCGGAAAATGTGCAAGGTGGTTCCACTTTCTCCGAATCCCTGGCCCAGCATCCGAAAATTTTCAACAAATTGTACGTGAACATGGTCAAGGCAGGCGAACTTGGCGGTGTGCTCGAAGTCGTGCTCAACAGACTCTCGGAATATCAGGAGAAAGCCCAGAAGCTCAAAAACAAGATCGTCTCGGCCATGGTCTATCCGGCGATCGTGATGTTCATCGCCGTTGCGATTCTTGTTTTCCTGATGATTTTCATTGTGCCGAAATTCAAGGAAATGTTCACCAGCACGGATCAGGAATTGCCGCTCATTTCGCAAATCGTGTTCGGTACATCCGAGTTCTGTCTCGCCCGCCCATTCTTCCTGCCCAATGTTTTTTTCCTGTTCATTGTCTTTGGCGTTGCTGTTTTCTGCTTCAACCTTTGGGGCAAAACCCAAGCCGGCCGAGGGTTTATCGACGCGATCAAGCTCCGCATGCCCGTCCTTGGTGACCTCCAGCGCAAAAGTGCCGTCTCACGATTCTCGCGCACCCTCGGCACACTGGTCACTTCCGGTGTCCCGATTCTTCAAGCGCTTAACATCACACGCGACACCGCCGGCAATGTGGTGGTCTCCAACGCCATCGAAAAAGTCCATGAGGCGGTGAAGGAAGGTGAAACCATCGTTACTCCGCTCCAAGCCAGTGGCGTCTTTCCCAACATGGTTATCTCCATGGTCGATGTCGGCGAGGAAACCGGTCAGCTGCCGGAAATGCTCCTCAAGATCGCCGATGTGTACGACGACGAAGTCGACAACTCGGTCACTGCTCTCACCTCGATCCTCGAGCCCATCATGATTGTGGTGCTCGCCTTGATCGTCGGTTCGGTGGTGTTCGCGCTCTTCCTGCCGCTGATCAAGATGATCTCGACAATGGGCAATCAATGAACGAGAGTTTCACTGGGTAAAAAACCCTCAATTTGCAATGAAGTTTCATTCAAGCCGCGCAGGGCAGGCCGCCTTCACTCTCGTCGAGCTGATAACGGTCATCACGATCATCGCAATCCTTGCCGGCCTCGTGGTCGGCGGCATGGATTATGCCTTACAGCGCCAAAAATTCGACAAAGCGAAGGTTCAAGTCGCGTTGCTATCGCGGGCGTTGGAAGAGTATAAAATAGACATGGGAACTTATCCGGCGACATCGAACGTGTCGGGGGGCCTCGCCACCTCAGCGGGCAGCAATACTTCGTCCACCATTTTTAACGCGCTTTATTGGACCCCAAATATCAACAACCAAAAAATTTATTTGCCCGAGCTGGACCCCGCCACCAGCAAGCAGAAGTGGACGACTGGCACCGCTTCAGCAAGCACCACCATCATCGATCCATGGGGAAATCAATACTGTTACCGAAGCGCAACGAACACAACTGGCGCGAAAAACACAAATACGGTCAACGAAGCCGACTTCGATCTCTGGTCGATGGGCAAGGACGGCAAAACCAACGCAAGCGATGCGAGTGCGGCAGTCGACCCAAACAAGGACGACATCAGGAACTTCTGAACTGCGCGACAAGATGCCCTTGCCTTGATGCCGCTTCAGTCGAGCATTCCGAACTCTCGCGCAACGCATTTGTCATCGAATTGTGCTCGACGCCCGCAGATCAAGCGGGCTTGCTTTGAGGCTCATTCATGAGCGAAGCATCCTCCACATCCAACAAGGCCGCCACAAACAAGGCCGAGTCGCGTACTCGCCGGATCTCGAATCCGCGCCCGAAAAAATCGGCCAAGCCCGCCAAACTGGAGGCCGATGCCGAAAGCGAGGTCACGCAGCCCGCAAAATTTGCCGAATTCCCCTCCCCCACCGAAAGCCCCAACGCCACAAACAGCGACTGGCCAGAGCCTGAGCCCGCTTCATCGGGTGCCGGATCAAGCCAGGAAAATCCAAAGCGCAAACGCCGCCGCAAAAAAGGCAAAGGCGGCGCCCAATCACAAGCGCCCGCAGCAAACGATCCGTCCGATCTCACCGGAGATGCCGCAGCCATCACGCAACAGCAAACAAAGCCGAATCATCCGCCGCGGGTGAAAGTCGATGCCGAGCAGCTTGCGAAATTCGCATGGAAGATCTATCTGGCCGAGGTGAGCGAGGAGGGAGTGGCACTCATCGGCGACAACGATGCCCGCGAGCTCTCACGCCGCTGCTTCCGCCTGGCAGAAATTTTCCTCGAAGAGCAAGGCCGCCGACGCTGAGCGCGGCGCAATGTTCAAGACTTCCAGTTAAGCACTCCCTTTTTGAGGGCATAGGCGTAGGCAATCACAAGGATGCCTGCAAAGCCCGCCATGCTGGCCAAAGCCACCGGTCCCTCCGCGACGAGATCGCGAAACTGAAGGGCCCACGGATACATGAACACGACCTCGATATCGAAAAGCACAAAGAGCATCGCAACGATGTAGAACTTCACCGAAAACCGCGGAGCCCCCTCGCCGATCGGCAGCATGCCGCACTCGTAGGCGCTGTCCTTGGTGGGATTGGCCTTGGCCGAGCGGCCAAAAATCACGCTGGCCAACAAAACGGTGACTGCAAAACCAAGCGCAACAAGCACTTGCAGCAGAACGGGAAGATAATGTTCAGGCATGGATGAAGTTGTGGACGAACGGGTGTTAGCCCTTTAGGGCCCGCCTTGGATAGCAAAAAAACCCGCGGCCGATTTCCGGTCGCGGGTTTGAGGAAGCAAGTACAACACCTGAAAAGTCTTAGTCCTGCTCAGCGGCGTCCTGAGCCGCAGCATAGGCGCTCGAGGCCTCATGGACGCGAGCCGTTCCCTTGTATTCCTTGCCGATTTTCTCGACCAGACCACGGGTCACAAGATTCTGAAGCTTTTCGTAGGCACGCAGGCGGAGCATTTCCTCTCCACCGCTCACCGCATTGCGAACCTTCAGATTTGCGAACACCCGCTCGAAAAGATCGTTGAATCCAAAAACCTTCTTCTCGGAGAGCACAGTGACCAATTCGTCGGTCACATGATCCGGAAGCCGTCGGGAGAATCGGGTGCGCTTAGTAGTGATTGCCATAACGCCATCACCCTACACAGCTTTGCGATAAAAGCGACTCAAAAAACTTTGAATTCGCTTCTTTTAACTAAAATATCAGGCAATTTTTACCATTCAAGCCAAGCAAAAATCAAAAAATCCCTCATGGCAGCTTGACAGCGGGCGGTTTCCCGCCATTCTCCGCCCTCCCGGCGCGTCGGAAACGTGTCGGCACCAAAAGTTTCCATGAAAAAGGACATCCATCCCAAATACAACCCGGTCGTGTTTGTCGACATGACCACCGGCGCCCGCTTCATCACCCGCTCGACCAAGAGCTCGGACAAAAAGGAAGTCATCGACGGCGTCGAGCATAGCGTGATCTCGATGGGCATCACCTCCGATTCCCATCCGTTCTTTACCGGCCAGAAACAATTCGTCGATACCGAAGGTCGAATCGACAAGTTCCAAAAACGCTTCGGGGCCGTACGCCGCGCATCGAAGCCAAAGGCGGAATAAGGCAACGCGACAGAGCTCCTGCCGTCAGTTTTGGGAAACAACAGCCCCTACCCGGTTGTCATTCAGACCACCGGGCCCTCGCCCAGCACATACCAAAAACGGCCGAGGCCTGCCTTTTTCATCTCCGAACGTGCGATGGCATAAAACGCCTCCCATTGGTCAGGATGAATGGTTTGGCAACCAAGAGAACTCGTGCTGTTGCGGCCGCCACGATGGATGTTGATGGCCACTCCGGGTCGGCTGCTGGGAACCTCCAATTCGCCATCACGCTTTACTGGCAATTCTTCGTTGCGAGTTGCCGGGCGAAAGGCCGGGTAGCCGCCATCGGCACGCGAAATGCCATGCATGCCCGGCTTGTAAGGATGGCAACCCGCCAAAAGCGAAGCCACGCCTGCGCGGAAACGGCTGGGATCGGTGTTGGCATTGAAGGCTGCGAAAGTTTCCGGCCCGATCACAAAGGCGGCATCGTCATAAATTCCACGATCATTCACGCTGGGCGCGCCGAGCAGGTCGCGGTAATAACCGCGGATCCCCACCACCAGCATTTCGGGAAATGGCTCGTCGGGCCGCTGCTTGCACCAAATTGCCTGCGCCGTGGCAAGCACGATGGATCGTGGAGCGCGGGGCTTGGCCATGACGGAGAATTTTGAAATTTCAGCCCAGGCTTTCGATGCGGAAAACCACCGGCGTGCTGTTGATGCAGTCAAGCGCCTCAATTTCGGCCAAAGCCTCTTGGAGTTTTCCGAAGGGGCAGGTGTGAAGCAGGAAAACCATGTCGACAAATTCCGCGTCGGGATTTGATGGATTCACCGGCGAGTGCGTGCCGGAAATGCCGATGTGATGCTTGGCAAGGATCCCGGAAATTTCGGCAATCACGCCGGGCCGATCGGTTACATCAAAGCGCACATAATATGCCGTCGAAGTCTCAGCAACAGGCAGAATGCGGCCTCTTTCACGGTAAGGCAGGAATCCGCGATGACCATTGGCCTGACGCAAGGAGCGGGCAGCTTCAACGAGATCGGCCACCACCGATGACGCGGT
>CAZXHZ010000092.1:0-11616 GCA_964639755.1 uncultured Luteolibacter sp.
ATGTCGCAGTCCACATGCGTTCGCACAATCCGGCGGTGATCCCGCGCAACCACAAGGTCGAGGAAGCACTCGCCGCCGCAAGCGATCACGGCGACTTGTCCGTGCTCGAGCGATTGTTGTCCGCGCTCGCAAACCCTTATGCCGATCGCGATGACGAATACACCTGCCCACCGCTCGCATCAGACAAACCTTATCGCACCTTTTGCGGGACTTGAGGCCTCAAGAAATTGATCATTGATGCTAAAGCAAACGGCTCCAATTGCCGCATATTTTGCATCATCGGAGAATTGTTTAGATATCGCAACTTATTGTAATTCAATGAATTGCAAACACATTTTCGACCGGTGATTCGATCAAGATTCGGCAATCATTTGGAATTTGCCCTTGCTGGTCATCGTTTCTGGGATTGAGTGACCATCGTTAAACTTAGCGTCTCGTCGGTGGTCTAACGAAGGTCCATCGACGACTGTTAAATCAAACCAAACCAAAAAACGAATCCTCCAAAAGGTTCATCAAACCATATGAAATCCCGCTTCGCCCTCACCATCCTCGCTGCGATTGCCCTCACCGGCATCAGTCCGGCGCAAACTACGGCTCACACCAAACCGGTGGGCTACACGACACAAACGCTTGCCGCCAACCGCCAGAACTGGGTCGGCATCAACCTCATGACCCCGGTCATCGCGTCGGGTTCTTTCACTGCGGTTTCCGGCGCGACTTTCTCGGACGCAGACACCGACTTCACACAGGCCATCACCGCTGGCAAAACCGCGGTTCTTGAAATCACCAGCGGCACGGCGGCCGGCACGGTGCAAGATTTTGTCTCTTGGAGCGGCAACAGCATCACTTTGCCTGCGGTGGTTTCAGGTGCGGCCATCGGCAACACCTACAAGATTCGCTTGGCTCCAACGCTGCAGGAAATTTTTCCGGTTGGCACCCTGACAGGCTCACTCTCTGCTTCCACCGCCGACAAGGTCTGGATTCCAACAGGCGCGGGAACATACACCCGTTATTGGTACAAGACTGGCACCTCTGCCGGATGGCGCACCACGACCAATGGCACTAATGACACCGGGGCCGTGACAGGCGATGTGTCGCTGCTCTACATCGACGGTATCATCGTGGAGAAAAAAGAAACCGCCAAGGATCTCGTGCTTTCGGGCGAAGTGAAAACCACCGGCTCGAATGTGCTGCTTACCCAAGGTCAGAATCTCATCAGCATTGTCCCACCGACTGGAGCAACGCTCTTCACTTCAGGACTGCAAGGTGACATTGCCGGTTCTGGCTCAGCCTCGACCGCGGACATCGTCTGGGTGCCGACTGGAGCGAATTCCTACATCAAGTATTGGTACAAATCCACCAGCCCTGCCGCCTGGTGCACCACCTCCACAGGAACCAACAATACTGGCGCGGTCGCCAACGATGTTCCACTTCCGCCGTCCGTTTTCATTCAACGCCGCAGCGCCACTCCCAAAGTGGTCAGCATGGATGTGCCAGCTGCTTATTCTTCTTTGTAAACGGTGGCCTGTTCAGATCACAAACGCGTTGGAAAAATATTTAAAATCAAAGAGGCGGGCTTCGGTCCGCCTCTTTTTTGCATGACTGCTTCGCTTTATCGGGCGGCATCAATCCTCCTCGTCCTTGGCGCCTTTCACTCGGACTTTGCCGCGGAGTTTGGCTTCGATGAAGGCGTCGAGGTCGCCGTCCATCACGCCTTGGATGTTGTTGGTTTCCTCGCCGGTGCGGAGGTCGAGCACCTTTTGGTAGGGTTGGAAAACATAGGAGCGGATTTGGTTGCCCCATGAGACATCGCCCTTTTCGCCGTAGGCGCGTTCGGACTCGGCTTTTTGTTTGTCCTCCTCGATCGTGTAGAGTTTGGCCTTGAGGATTTCGTAAGCGAGTTCGCGGTTCTGGCCTTGGGTGCGTGCGGCAGTCGAGCGGATGAGGATGCCGGTGGGAAGGTGGCGCAGCAGCACCGCGGTTTCGACCTTATTGACGTTTTGTCCGCCCTTGCCGCCGGAGCGGGTGGTGGTGATTTCCACATCCTTGTCGTTGATCTCGATGTTGATCTCTTTGGAGATTTCCGGCGTGGCATCGATCGAGGCAAACGAAGTGTGGCGTTTCGCGTTCGAGTCGAAGGGCGAGATGCGCACGAGGCGGTGGACGCCGCGTTCGTTTTTGAGAAAACCGTAGGCGTAGTCGCCGGTGATCTTGAGCGTTGCGGTGCGCAGGCCCGCTTCATCGCCGTCCTGCCAATCGAGCGTCTCGACCGTGTAGCCCTTGCTCTCGGCCCAGCGGGTGTACATGCGGTGAAGCATTTGCGCCCAATCGCAGGCCTCGGTGCCGCCGGCGCCTGCGGAAATGACCAGGAAGCAGGGCGAAATGTCGCTTGGCTTGTCGAGCAGCGTGAGCAGTTCGAACGAGCGGAGATCGGTTTCGAGTTGTTTCGCGTTGTCGATCGCCTCACGTGCGAGGTCGGCATCGTCGAATTCCTTAGCGAGGTTGATGCCTTCTTCGATGTCGCCGCTGCGGGATTCGAGTTTGAGAAAGGCCTCGAGTTTTTTCTTCAGACCGGCCGCTTTGGATGAAATTGATTTGGCCTTTTCCGCATCGTTCCAGAATTCGGGCGCGCCCATCGCTTCCTCGAGCGTTTGGATTTCGTTTTCGAGAGCGGGAATGTCAAAGATACCTCCTGAGTTTCGAGAGGCGGCTTTTCAAGCCGTCCAGATCGAGCGCCAGGAGGTCAGCGGTAGGAAGTGAGGACATGTGCGGGCAGGGAGGAAAAGCGATGCGGGCCACGCTGGCAAGAAGGAACCGGCGCTTGTCTCAATGCAAAGCTCAACGCAAAAGCGCCTGCAGCTCGTGGGTCTGGCGCCACGGCAGGATGAAGGGGCTGTTGTAGCCGAGCAGGCGGTAGCCGCTGGCCTTGAGGCCTTGGGCGGCGAGTGCTTCATCGAGTGCCTTGCGGGCGCGCGCGATTGAAGATTTGCTGCGAAGTCCCTGCCAGGCGTAGCTCAAAGTTTCTTGCGCCGGCACATCGCGCACGATGACTTCCTCGCCATCCTTGCCGGTTTTGCCGAACTGCGTGTTTTGATAAAGAAAGGCCATTTCCTCCATCTGCATTTCCTCGTTTGCGCCTTTCCGCATGGTCATTTCGACCGGCGCGGTCATCGGGATGTTTTTGCTTTTGATGTGCGAAAACAGCCTGCGAAATCCGCCGTTGGGGCTGCGGTTGGTGATGAAGGCGGCGCGGTAGTCGGGATAACTTTTGCGCGTGACCTGTTTGTACGGCCCTGGCTCGGGCCAGCCTCTGGGCAGAGGTGCTTCGCTGATGTATCGCGATGCTCCAGCTTGTTTGGCCGATGCTTCCTCAGCTACGGCAATGCTTCCGGTGGCGACGAAACAAAGCAAGGCGCGCAGCAAATTTTTCATGAGGCCAAGATCGGCGGCCCATCGCCGATGGCAAGTTGAAACCCGCGGGGGTGCTGCCAGGGAATCCGCGGCAAGTCCGGACAAACTACCGTTGCTCCAATCAAGGCCTGGCGGGGTTCGCCTGCCGAACCTCCACGGCCCCTGACAGCGCCGAGAGCCAAACCCAGCAAGGCGCCTTGGGCAAATCTTTTATCCACATCACTCGCCCAGCAGCGCGCTGCGCGTGAAGAGCGGCAGCACATGAATGCCGCGCGCCTCGATCGCTTGGCGGCCACCTTCCTCGCGATCGACCAGCACAAGGCAGAACGCCACCTTGCCGCCTTCGCGCTCGATGGCATCGATCGCCTTTAGCGTCGAGCCACCGGTGGTGATGACATCATCGACGACGATCACCGTGTTGCCCGATTGGAAATTTCCTTCGATTTGTTTTCCCGCGCCGTGACCCTTCGGCTCCTTGCGCACGGTGAAAACTTGCAGGGCCTCGTCCGGATGCTTCGCGGCGGATGTCATGCCAATCGCCAGCGAAATCGGATCCGCGCCCAGCGTCATGCCACCGATGGCATCGATCTTGAGATGCTTTGAATGAATTTTCGAACGCACCGCATGCCAGCCGAGATCGCCGATGAGGTTTGCGCCGAAGGGATCGAGCGCGGTGACGCGGCAATCGATGTAGAGGTCGCTTTGTTTGCCGGAGGCGAGGGTGAAATTTCCGGTGCGGACGGATTTTTTCAACAAGAGAGCTTTGAGTGCGGTGGTGGTTTCGAGCATGCGCGGATCATGAAAAGCCAAGGCCCGCGCGGCAAGAGCGGAAGCGAGGGGCGCATGGCGGGAATCGACGATTTCACCCTTTGACCTAGCAAGCGATCCGGTCCAGAGTTGGCATCGATGTCTCCGCTTGAAGCACTGGTCGCGCTCAACATGCTGCCCCGCATTGGTCCGGTGCGCGTGCGGCGCTTGCTGGAGGCGTTTGGCGATCCGGCGTCGATCCTCAAAGCATCAGAAGACCTCCTCAAGCGCGTCGATGGCATCGGCCATGAAACCGCAGGCATCATCCGCGCTTGGCAGGATCATGCCGACCCCATTGCGGAAATCCGCGAGGCGAAAGAACGCGGCATTTCCATCGTGACCCAGGATGATGCCGACTATCCCGCGCCATTGCGCGAGGCCTATGATCCGCCGCTGTTGCTTTATGTGTGGGGAAAGATCGAGCCGCGCGATCGTCATGCGATCGGCGTGGTGGGTTCGCGGCGGGCGACGCATTATGGCGCGCAGGCGACGCGCAAGCTGAGCTTTCAGTTGGCGCAGTCGGGCTTCACGATTTTGTCCGGTCTTGCACGCGGCATCGATACGGCGGCGCACGAAGCGGCGATCGCCGCCAATGGCCGTACCATCGCGGTGCTAGGCTCCGGTCTTGCGAAACTTTATCCACCGGAAAATCTCGCGCTCGCAGAAAAAACCGCCGACGGATTTGGCGCGGTCGTTTCCGAATTCCCACTGCATACCGCGCCCGACAAGCAGACCTTTCCCATGCGCAACCGCATCGTCGCGGCATGGTCGCGCGCCTTGCTGGTCGTCGAATGCCCGGCATGGTCAGGCTCGCTGATCACCGCCAATCTTGCCTCGGAATACGGCCGGCCGATCTTTGCCGTGCCTGGCCCGATCGATAAAGCGACCTCTGCGGGCTGCCATCAACTCATCCGCGACGGCGCAACTTTGGTCGCCGATGCCAGCCACATTCTCGACGATCTCGGCGAGCTGCCCTTTGCGGAAAGTACAAAATCAAGCGAGGCATCACCACCCATTCCCGACCTTCCAGCCGACGAGGCCAAGGTGCTGGCGGTTCTCGACAGCTCCGAGTCTGCAATTGATCCGATCATTCAGCGTTGCGGGCTGCCCGCGCACGAAGTGACGGCTATTCTGATGAAGCTCGAGATGCGTCGATTGGTCCGCGCATTTCCCGGTTTCCGATTCGCTCGACGATAAACCAAAGGGCTTGCAGTTCCGTTCCCGTCGGCAGCCGCATCAACCCTCGACGGCCTCCTCGCTTTCTTCCTCGACAGGCGGTGCAAGCTTGCGGAAATGAATCTGCCCTACGCGGCGACCGTCGGTGCTGGTGACGCGCGCTTCGTAGCCGAGGATCTCGACAGTTTCGCCCACTTCGGGAAACCTGCCGAGCTGCTGGGTGATGTATCCGCCGACGGTGGTCACCTCGCCGCTTTCGAGTACCAATTCGGGAACATGACCGCCCAAATCATTGAGCGTCATCGAGCCCTCGATCACGAATTCATCGCCGTTCACGCGGGTGAATGCCGAACGCTCGTTGTCGAATTCGTCCTGAATGTCTCCGACTAATTCCTCCATGATGTTATCGAGGAAGACGATGCCCACCGGCGTGCCGAACTCATCGACCGCCATCGCAAGATGGGCATGCTCGCGCAGGAAAAATTTCAACAACGTGTCGAGCGGCATCGTGTCGGGCACGATCTTGAGATCGCGCTTGATCCGCATGAGGTCGGGGTTCGGATCGTTGATAAGTTTGAAGAGATCTTTGATATGGATCAGTCCGATCGCGTGATCGAGGTGGCCCTTCACCAGCGGGAAGCGCGTGTGCTTGCTGCGGATCGCAAGCTCAAGCGTGCGTTCGAAGGGCTCATCGGCATCGAGTACGATCACCTTGTTGCGTGGAGTCATCACATCGCGCACCCAGAGTTCGTTGAGTCCGAGCGCGTTGATGAGGATCTCGCGTTCGGTCTCGGTCACTTCCTGCGACTTGCCGCTTTGCGTGACGAGCAAGGCGAGCTCTTCGGCCGAGTGCGAGTGGCCGCCTTCACTGACCGGTTCGATGTTGAAAAGGCGCTTGAGCAACCAGTTGGCGGTGCCGTTGAGCACGCGGATGGCCCAGTGGGCGGAGCGGTAGAAAGCGTGCAGCGGAGTCGCCAACGCGAGCGTCGTCGAGACCGAGCGGCTGATCGCCAGCGATTTCGGCATCAGTTCGCCTATCACCACATGCAGAAAGGTGAAGGATACGATCGCGAGGCCGAAGGAGATCAGTTTGACCCACCAGAGCGACATGCCCGTCATCAGGAGCAGTGGCGCGACGAGCGCCTCGACGAAAGGTTCGCCGAGGAAACCAAGTGCGAGCGAAGAAATCGTGATGCCAAGCTGGTTGGCGGAGAGATAGCCGTCGAGGTGGTTCACCACATGCAGCGCCATTTTGAGTTTTGCTGGACGGTTTTTTCCTTCGGCCTCGAGCTGACTCGGGCGCACCTTGACGATGGCGAATTCCGACGCGACGAAAAATGCGTTCAGCAGAAGGAAGAACAGAATGCCGAAAAGATAGAGCAGCGATTTTCCAAGGCTCGGAAATTCGGTGGGCGGCATCGCCGATGCCAGAAAATCTACAGTGATGGGAAGTGCCGTCATTGGAGAATGGAATCAGAGTTTTTCATACACCCCTTGGTCGCGGCGTTCGAGTACCGTGAACCCGGCTTTTTTGGCATCGCTCACGGAGAGCGGTTTGGTGATGGTCGGCGTATTGATACGAGAAATCACCTTGGACACCGGGTGCTTGCACAAAGGGCAGACCAACAAGGGGGCGCGATCAATCGGGCGGCGAAGCTCAAACCCGCGCGCGCAGACGCGGCACGAGCATTCTGGATTCTCGGGTGCTTCGGAGCGGTATTCGTAGATCGGCATTTGGGGGGCGCGGACCGGGTAGTTTCCGTTCCACGCCGCAGAGAGCGTAATCCGTTCCGGCTTACCAGCTGGACTTGGTTACGCCGGGGAGCATTCCCGCCGAGGCAAGCTCGCGGAAAGTGATCCGGGAGAGACGGAAGCGACGCAGGAATGCGCGACGACGGCCGGTGATCTCACAACGATTGATGACGCGGGTCGGGCTCGCATCGCGTGGCAGCATGGAGAGACCAACATAATCTTTCTCCGCCTTGAGCTTGAGCCGGAGTTCGGCGTACTTCTGGACGGTTTGTTTTTTGCGCTCGTTGCGGGCGATCCAACTTTTCTTAGCCATAATGCGGGGGCGGATTAAGGGGGAGGGCCGCCCGTGGACGCAAGCCCAAAGTTGAAAATTTGAACGGATTCCGACAAATTTTGATAAAAAATTGCCCAATTATCCGGCTCACAGCCTCATTGCCGGGAAATTTTGCCATGATTTCGCGACAAGTGACGCCGCTTGCAGGGCCGGGACTCATGCCAATGGCTTGTACTTCATCAGCTTGAAGCGCTCGTGATAGTTGCCGCGGTTGAACTTCCGGCAGCAATCGTAGCAGGCGACCGTGCGCTGGATTGCCCGCACGCGATGGATGATGCCGAGGCAGTTCGGGCAGATGTAGGAATGGTTGCGCTTCATGCGGCGGCGCTTGAATGGCAGTGTGTGAAATGGTTTTTCGCCGGGGATGCCGAGCTCGGCACAGGCGGCTTGCCATTCGTTACCGTGCGGATCAATGTGACGGCGGCCGCATCGCTCGTAGGCGATCAGGTGGGCCAGTTCATGCTTGAGCGTGCGCCACAGTTCCTCGGGCTCGCAGTCGCGAAGTTTTGGATTCAGTTCGATCGTGCGATCCGGCCACCAAGCGCGGCCGGCGGTGGTTTGCATGCGCGGGTTCCACACCACCCGCACCTTGCGCGCAAGCTCCGGCAAAGCGAGGTCGTAGGATGCCTCTGTGCACCACGCGGTGAGACCGCCATCATCTTTCGCGGGCTTCTCCTTGACCGGTACCGAATATCTGAAAACCCGCAGCCACGAGGTCCACCTGGATTCAAGTTGCGGCATACGGCAATACATCTTTCGCACCTATAATCAATGCGCTTGAAATTGGCAACAATACATGTGCGGAAAAAAGATCAAATTTGCTTTTTCATCGAGCGCCTTGCGGATGCGCGCACGAGGGTTTTTTGGTTAAAGAAACCAACGCCAAATTGATTGGCCGAATCAATCAAGCGACTCAGTTGTTTGGAGCGGGTTTTTGCGGCGCGAAATGATCCCAACCGCCGCTCAATTTGATGCCCTTGCCCCTTTCGACCAAGCGTCCGATTGCGCTCAACTCCAAGTCAGGAAATTGTTTCGACCAAGCATCTATCAAACCCTCTGCCTGCTCCTGCTTGATTGCAAAAAGCAACTCATAGTCCTCTCCGTCGCCCAAGGCTTGCTCGACTCCGCAGCCAGAATTTTTGGGCAGGGCCTCGAAATCCAGTTCGAATCCACATTTCGAAGCTTCGGCCAGCCGCGGCAAATCCTTGGCGAGACCGTCGGACAGGTCCATCATTGCGGTCGGCTTGAAATGGGAGACCAGCCAATCCGCTTCCTTGAGTCGGGGTTCGAAATGCAGGTGCTTGCGCGATATCGAACCACCGAGCCTGCCGGTGACCATCAGGATGTCGCCGGGATTTCCGGTGGAGCGCAGCACCAACGAATCGCGTGCAACACTGCCGCTTGCCGCGACCGAAATCACCGCGGCTGAGCCGGGAGGCATTCGTGTGGTTTCGCCGCCTGCCAGCAGCGCTCCGAAGGAGCTCAGGCCCTCGCCAATACCGGCGTAGAGATTTTTTGCCCAGTCGAGTGAAGTTTCAGGCGGCAGGGCAACGGTTACCAAAAACCGCTCGGGGCGACCACCCATGGCGGCAAAGTCGGAAACCACACGCGCCACCGCCTTCCAACCGACTTGTTTGGCAGGGGCGTTGGTTTCAAAATGCACGCCACACACCAGCGCATCGGTTTTCAATAGCTGCACGCGCTTGGCATCGGTCGGATATTCAACCACCGCGCAGTCATCGCCAGGTCCCGCGCCGGGCGCGGGGTCGCAAGGAACGAGAGCGACAAGCTCGGCAATGAGTGCATCCTCGCCAATATCGCAAAGCCGGCTCATGGGGAGGTCTCAAGTGGTATGTTGAGCCATCGGGCGGCGATTTGCACAATCACGGTGGCGCTGTTGAAGCAAAAGTGCACTGCGATGGGCGCCCACAAAGAGCCGGTTTTTTCGTAAATCCAGACCAGCAGGAGGCCAAAAAGAAAAAGCGGCAGCAGGGCACTGAGATTGCCGTGGGCGGATGCAAAAAACAGGGCGCTTGATAACGCCGCGAGCCATGGCCCAGTGAATTTTTTTGCCACCGGATAAAGGAAGCCGCGAAAAAGCAACTCCTCGCAAAATGGCGCCACGACCACTGCGGCAAATCCCATAAGGCCGAGCACCACGGGATTTTCGGTGGTTTGCAAAAGTTTGACCGATTCCTGCACGGTTTCCGCCCCGAGCGATTCCATCCATTTGAAATAACCGCATGCCTGAAGAACTCCGAAAATCAGCCACATGGCGAAGACCGAAACCGGCGCGATGAAAAACACATTTGGCCAAGACGACCAACGCAAGCCCAGCCACTCACTGGCGCTCGTGCGGCGCGTCATGTAGACCATCACCATGCCAGAAATCATGATCTGCAGTCCGATGTTGAGCACGAGATCGGACGGTGTGAGCAAGCGGTCCGGTGAAGCGCTTGCATTCATCGACGAAATAACCAGTGCGGAGAGCAGCGCATAGATCATTGCGGCCGGAAGAATGTCGAATGTTTCATAAAAGCGCACAGCCACTTTGCCATAAGGCAAGGGCGGCGGTTCTGCCTCGTGTTCGGCGATCGAATGCCGGCGGGCCCGCCTCAGCGCGCCTGCCGGGATTATCCCCAGAAACACAAGCGCCGTAATCACAAGCGCAGAGGTCAGCACAAAGGTGGTGGGGTCGGTGCAGGCGTTCATGAATCAGTCGTTCCCTCGCGCGAAGGCTGCGCCGACTATGGGCAAAGCGCCAATGGAAAATCATGCCCTATGTGCAATTCGCGCCCAGCATGCATTTTTCAGCCAACATCGGGCTTGATATTGGTCTTGAATATTGACCCTTGCGGATTTTAGCGTGAGTCGAAATTAATCACGGTGCGCAAGCATGTGTTCATATTATGAGCGAATCTTCACAGATTGTTTTTCAGGCCCCGGAAATCGATCGCTTGGCACCCCTGTTTCCAGCGTATCAAATCGAGTGTCTGATTGCCACCGGCGGGATGGGCGCGGTCTACAGGGCCGTGCAGAAGTCACTCGATCGCACCGTCGCCATTAAGATTCTGCCGCGGGAGTTCAGTCAGGATCCGGTGTTCTGCGCGGGGTTTGAGGCCGAGGCAAAGTCGATGGCCCGCCTCAATCATCCAAACCTCATTGGCGTGTATGATTTCGGTGAGGTCGACGGCATGCTGTTCATCATCATGGAATTCGTTCCTGGCCAGTCGCTTTTTCATTACGCCCACGGCCACGCGGTAGATTCAAATGAGGCGATTCGTCTGATCACAGGCATATCCCAAGGACTCGCCCACGCTCACGAAAACGGCATCATCCACCGCGACATCAAACCGTCGAATATTCTACTCGATCACAATGGCGAACCAAAGATCGGTGATTTTGGATTGGCCCACCCCATCGGAACTGGCCATCAGGAAGGCACCGAAATCTATGGTACGCCGGACTACACCGCGCCTGAAGTGTTGTCCTCCCCAAAAGCGGTCAATCATCGCGCCGACATTTTTTCGGTCGGCGTCATGCTGCACGAATTGCTCACCGGCGTTCTTCCCTCCAATGATTCGCGACCCGCCTCGGTCATTGTGCGTTGCGACCCGCGCTTTGATGCAATCATACGCCACGCCACGGAACCGATTCCCGAGCTGCGTTATGCCAATGTCCATGAAATGATCGCGGACATTTCGAGCATCATGCAACCAAGGGGGTTTTCGGCGGTTCCCACTCAAGTGATGAGACCGAGATCGCCATCGGCAGTCCTACCTGGCTCTGCAAAGAAGCCCGAAGGCTCCTCGATGTTTTCCCGTTTGTTGTTTCTTCTGCTGATACTTGCTCTGGGATTTATCGCATACAAGAGGTACAACGGCGAGCCGATCTTTACCAAGCGCATCGTGGTTAAAGCGCCAACGCATGCACGGCCAAACGCCGCCGTCGATCCGGCGGATTCCGACGAAACAAAACCAACTCTCGCGCCCGGCACCGAAACTCCTGCGCCCGAAACTCCTGCGCCCGAAACTCCTGCGCCCGAAACTCCTGCGCCCGAAACTCCTGCGCCCGAAACTCCTGCGCCCGAAACTCCTGCGCCCGAAACACCTGCGCCCGAAACACCTGCGCCCGAA
>CAZXHZ010000093.1:0-19173 GCA_964639755.1 uncultured Luteolibacter sp.
CGCCTGCCTCGGCGGACTCCAAGCCGCCACCCCGATGAAAGAACTCCGCGCCATCGTCGCCGAAAACGAGTTCGAAATCGACATCCAACTCAACCAAGGCGACGCCAGCTACACCATGTACTCCAGCGACCTCTCACCCGAGTACATCGACTTCAACCGCTCCGAATACGCCTACTGGAAACAAGCGCGCAAGGACGGGCTGGTGTGAGTGGGGCGAAGCCCATGAAAGGGCCGCCTATCAATCCAATTTGGCCTAAAATCATACCCGCCACCAATCGAGATCGCGCGATCTCTACCAAGTCCGAGAAATCGGTTCCAACGATTCGTCCCTCGCCCATAGGCGGCAACCCATCGCAGATGGATGCCTACAATTCCACCTCCCCAGATTGATATCTAACTTATGAGTAATATTTTCATAAATCACTCATTATGAATATATTAAAAAATAAAGTCCGATTTTAAAGGGGCTGCGACATGCAAAAAGTGATATTTGTAAAGTAACGCATTGAATACGCTTGCAAATCATGGAATTTTCTAGCAATTGTATACAGTGATAAACTGTGATATGGTAGGCTAAGCAGCTACCGAATGAATTCTTGATGCTAGCATAAAAAAAGGCCATTATTGAAGACCGATGTACAAAAAGACCATGGACCCAATACCAGTCCGACTGCCAGCCGAACTTCAGGCGCGCGTCGATCAGCTCGCAAACAAGATGGCCATATCTAGATCCGCTGTGCTGCGTCTTGCAGTGCGTCAGTGGCTGGATGCCGCCGAACACTTCGGCACCAATCCGATGCTGCGGGAAGAACCGGCAAGCTATGCCAGCAAATCAGGTAAGGCAGTCAAAGCTGTGAAACCAGCCAAATCCAATCAAAAGGCAAAAGCCGGTCGCAAGAACGGTCTCGGAGCTTATTGAGTTGGATATTTGGCTTGTCAAAAAACCACCAAAGGCCCGACGCGGGCAATTTATCCCCCAGGTTAGTAAAATAATAACATGGGGGATATTTTTATGGATTCATGGTGAGTCAAATTCACTGAGATCAAGAGACTGGGCTAGTTTTTTGCGGGTTGCGGTTTCTACGCAGTCATGCCATTCTCGTGCATGATCCATCGATTGATTCCTGCGGCTGGAATTCTCGTCGCCCTCACGCTTCCGCTCATCGCGCAACAAGCGCCTGCGGAGAACCCGCCGTCGGAGCAGTCAAAGGAAATCCCTGCCGACTTGCTTGAAGACGCGCACATGCGCGAAGAGTTGGGCGTTAATGAATTCACTGCCCCGTCGATTTCAAAACTTTTCGACACGCTGCAGTTTCTCATGCCGCTGCCGCTTGTGGAAACTGAGCGCTCGATGCCGGCACGCATGCCTTTGGATCGCGCCGACCTCGCCATCGAATTGGGGTTCCTGATCGCCAATGGCTTCCTGGTCGTACAGGCTGAGCAACTCGATAAGGTCGAAAATCTTGCCGCGGACCTCACGCGTTATGGCAAGGCACTGGGAGCGGGAGATCGCGTTAACCGCCACGCAGCCAGCCTTTTGGACAGCGCGAAGAAGCCGGATGTGGCTCAACTCAAAAAGGAACTCTCCGCTACACAGCGTGATGTCGAGGCTGAACTGGTATCGCTCAAGGACGCGGATCTTGCTCACTTGATATCAATGGGCGGCTGGATCCGCGCGCTTGAGGTGGCCACCGTAGCCGTCGATAAGCAGTTTTCGGCAGAACGCGCCCGCAAGGTGATGCGGGAAGACATCGCCGATTATTACACCGAGTCGATCGCCGGGCTTGAGCCGCGCATTTCCGAACGGCCGAACTATCTCGCGATGCGCGACCTGCTTGCAGGCCTGCGCTCGGAGATGACCCTTCAGGATGGCCAAGCGCCGACGCCGGAAATGATGCGCGAGATCCGCGAAAAGGCAGCGCAACTCGTTGGGCTCGCACTGCAACGCAAGCAATGAGCCTGAATGCGAGGATCGATTGCGGCACGCCCGCGCTGCTGGAATTTCGCGGACCCGATGCGGTCAGGTTTCTCAACGGCCAGGTCACGCAAGATGTCCGCAAACTCGATGCGGAAAAAATTTCACTGCCCTCATGCGTCACTGATGCGAAAGGCCGACTGCAGTTTCGCGTGTGGTTGATGAAGTCTGCCGCCGACACGTTGTGGGTCACTTCACCCGAAGCAGATGTGGAGGCGCTCGAAGCACGCCTCACGCGCTACCTCATCGCCGATGATGTCGAAGTGAAAAATCTCAGCGGTCAGTGGTCGCTCGTTCATTTCACCGCCGATCCCGGTGTCGCGCTCGCAGGCGTGATCGCGCGCGAGTCTGCACGCTTCGGAGTTGCAGGAACCGATTGGTGGATCCCTGTCGGACAGACGGTGAAATTTCCAGAATCATTTCCCTTGCTCCAAGGCGATGCGCTTGAGGTTTTCCGTATCGCCCACGGTGTGCCCGCATGGGATCGCGAACTTTACGACGGCCTGCTGCCACCCGAAGCGGGTCTCGATGCGTCTGACATTTCTTATCACAAAGGCTGCTACATCGGCCAAGAAGTGATCTCGCGCATCAAGCATGCCGGCAAACTCAACAAGCGCCTCATTCACGCCACAATCGATGCCAGCGTCTCAATGGAGTCCGTCTTGCTCGACGCCGCAGACAAGCCCGCTGGCGAACTCACCAGCGTCTCGCCCATTTCAAAAAACAGCAAACGCGACCTCATGGCCTATCTGAAACGCGGTGCCGAAGGCGTCGTGCTAGTGAATCCCGATGGTACACGTCATCCACTTGAGGTCTGGGCCTGAACACATTCCCTCCCGCGTTGGCGTGCGGCCTGCTTTCGTCTTGTTCTTCGATCGCAATGAAGAACAATGTGATGAATGAACTTTGATTGGATCCCGCTTGCGGCTGGCGCGACCGAAATTTCGCCACTCTTTGCGTTGCTGACGCTGGTGCTGGTGCTTGCGGTGTTGCTATCGCTGATCCTGATCCGTATTCGCCAGAGCCTGTTGGTCGCTTATCTTTTGTGCGGAGTGCTGATCGGCAACTCGGGGATCACATGGTTGATCGGCGCCGATCATGGTGACCCGGTGATCCGCGAGCTGGCGGAGATTGGCGTGGTGTTGCTGATGTTCACTTTGGGAATTGAGTTTTCGCTCACCGAGTTGCGTCATCTTTGGCGCTCGGCGTTGATCGGTGGAGGTCTGCAGGTGGTGGTCACTTCGCTCTTGGCGGGCGGGCTTGCGGCCGCGTTGGGATTTCCTGCGGTCGATTGCATCGTGCTCGGTGTCGCCATGGCCTTGAGCTCGACCGCTGTCGCGATGAAATCGTTTCAGGATTCCGGTCAACAAAACAGCCCTGGTGCGCGGGCCGCGCTCGGCATCGCGCTCTTTCAGGACATTCTCGTAATCGTTTTTTTCATGCTTCTGCCGACCCTTTATCAAGACGGCAGTGGCAATCTTGCCACCAACCTAGTTGGCGCCTTGCTGAAAGGCCTGCTCTTTCTGGCGGGGGCGGGATTGTTCGGACGCTTCGGCATCACGCCTTTGTTGCACGCGGTGGCGGCGACGCGCAGCCGCGAGCTTTTCACGCTCACGGTCGTCGGCCTTTGCGCGGGCGTGGCCTATGCCGGTGGCGCGCTCGATCTGTCGCTCGCGCTTGGGGCTTTTGCCGCTGGCCTGGTGGTGAGCGAGTCGATTTACAGTCATCGCATCCTCACCGAGATTCTTCCGTTCAAGGATTTGTTCCTCGCGATCTTTTTCATTTCGGTGGGTTTGCTCATCGACCTGCGGGTGATCGCGGACCATTGGATGCTCGTGATTGCGGGCAGCACCTTGATTCTCACGCTCAAGGGTGCGGTGGTTTTCTTCGTGCTCAAAACGCTGAAACTTTCCGGCAGGCCATCGCTGCTGGCGGCGGCGGCGCTCTCGAGCACCGGTGAGTTCACGCTCGTGCTGATTGGCAAAGCCAGTGGTTTTCATCCGCTCGGGCCTGCCACCGAGCAGATGCTGCTCTTTTGCACCGCGGTCACGATGGCCGTCGTGCCGACGCTCATGCGCAGCGTGCCGCGCGTTGCAAAATGGTTGGAGGGGAAGGGCCTGATGAGCATCCGCCGCAGCAGCATGGATCAGCCCGCACTCTCGGGCTCGATCAAAAAAATCAGCGACCATGCCGTCATCTGCGGTTACGGCCCGGTTGGTCGCGCTCTTAATGAGGCGCTCACGCGTTGCGGTGTCGATACGCTGGTGCTCGAGATGAATGCCGAAACTGTGCGGCACCTGAAGGCGCGGGGCCAGGCGGTACTGTTTGCGGATGCGACCCATGTCGAGGCGCTCGACCTCGCGGGGATCGGCCGGGCGCGTCTCGTGGCTTTCACCTTTCCAGCGGTCAATGCCACCTGCGCTGCCGTGCCGCTGGTGCGCGAGCGCAATCCCGATGTGCTGATCTTTGGCCGCGCCAAGTACCATGCCGAGGTCGAGCGCCTGCGCGAGCTTGGCGTGCGGGTGATCCACGACGAGCGCGAAACCGCCGTGGCGATGGTGCAGGCCGCCGTCTCGACCTATGAACGAAACGACATCGATGCCGAACATATTGTGCGCGATGTGGTGGATGAAAGAGCGTGAGCCCCGCGGTTTTTTGATCGGTTTTCGGAAATTTTTCCTTCATCATTCCTACGTGGCCCTGCTTCTGGCGATCGAATCCTCCTGCGATGAAACCGCAGTCGCGATCGTGCGTGGCGAACCGGGTTGCTGCGCCGAAATTCTCGCCTCGGAAATATCGTCACAAATCCCGCTGCATCGCGAACACGGTGGCGTGGTGCCAGAACTCGCTTCCCGCAATCACTCGCTGCATATCCGCGCACTTGTTGAAACCGCTCTCGCCGGCGCAGGTGTGCCGATTGACTCAATCGATGCCTTCGCTGCCACCACCGGCCCCGGTCTCGCGTCCTCATTGCTGATCGGCAGCACGGTTGCCAAGGGCATGGCTTGCGCTTTGGGCCGCCCATATCTCGGCATCAATCATCTTGAAGGCCATTTGCTTTCACCTTTTCTCGATCGCAGCACGGTGCCATCACACCTGGCCTTGATTGTCTCGGGCGGCCACACGCTCCTGCTCGATGTCACATGCGCCGGGCATTACAAGCGCCTGGGTGGTACACGCGATGACGCGGCGGGCGAAGCTTTCGACAAGGTCGGCAAAATGCTGGGGCTCCCCTATCCGGGAGGTCCCGAAATCGAAAAGGAAGCACGCTTGGGCAATCCCATCGCCTTTGAATTTCCACGACCCATGATGCACGATCCGCATTTGGATTTTTCATTTTCCGGCCTCAAAACCGCGGTGCTTTACACGCTCGAACGAGGCATGGGAAATGCGAGCCGCGCTGATGTCGCGGCTTCATTCCAACGGGCGGTCATCGACATACTTGTCGAAAAAACCCTGCGTGCCGCACGCGAATCAAAACACAACACGATCGCGTTATCCGGTGGCGTAAGCCTCAACAGAGCGCTGCGCGAAGCATTCGAAATCGCCTGTGTTTCGCGCGAAATCGAGCTTTTGGTCGCTACGCCAAAGTTCTGCACCGACAACGCGGCCATGATTGCGTTTGCTGCGTTGCTGCGCTACTTTGAAGGGCAATCCACAAGCCTTGAAGAAGACATCAGCCCCAACCTCCCGCTCATTTGACAATGAAATTTTGGGCAAGCATTCAAATGCCATGAAGTTTCGAACTCTTGTCTTCGATTTCGACGGAACGATTGCCGATACTCTTGGCGAAACTTGGAGGGTTTTCAACGAGATCGCGCCAGACTATGGGATCCGCCGAGTCAACGAAAACGAGATAGACCAGCTTCGCCATCTCTCACTCAAGCAACTGCTCGGCCACCTCGACATCCCCAAGCGCCGCGTTCCCACGCTCATCGCACGGGGCACCACGATGTTGCGCGGCAGCATCACCCGACTGAGCGCGATTGAAGGAATTCCGGAAGTATTGAGCGAACTGCGAATGCATGTGGAATCATTCGGCATACTCACTTCCAACACCTCGGAAAATGTCGACCTCTTTCTGCAAAGCCACGGTCTGCGCAAAATTTTTGATTTCATATCATCGACCTCCAAGCTCACCGGCAAAGCCAAACATCTCAAGGCCATCCGCAAGACTTTCTCGCTGCGATCGGAGGAAATGCTCTATGTCGGCGACGAGCTTCGCGATGTAAAGGCCGCGCAAAAGGCAGGCGTCCCGATTGCCGCAGTCACATGGGGCTTCAATTCATACGAATCACTGGCCCATGAGAAACCGAACTTCATCTTCGAGAAACCTCGGGACTTCATGCATCTGCTCAAATCTCACCATTCTCCGCTTGGGTCGAATGAATTGACAGCCGATGTATCGGATGATCAGGCTTCTGCCCATGGCCGACGAACCTCCAGCGATTGAAAAAACCGTAAGCGCAGAAGAGCCAGACGGCACCATCGGATCCACTCCATCAAAAGCCTCGATGCCGCCGGCGGTGGTGTTGGCTTTTGTGATCATCGCCCTGCTGGGAGTGCTCATTGTTATGGGTCTGCGCGGCAGCTTCGGAAGCAGTCAAGAAAATCCACCTGAGCTCACCCAATTGCAGGCTGAAGCAAACGCCATCCGCAGCCAACTCAACCGTGAACGCATGGCAATGGGCTTGCGTCCTTTGGAGGGTGGATCGGAGTCGGCCAAGCAGATCGCATCACGCTTGAAAAAAGACACCGAAACCATGGCGGCGCTTGCCGAAAGTCTTGAGTCCATGCTCGGCGAAAAAGATGCGGTCATCACTGCAAAAAACTCAGAGCTCCTGCGCTCGGAACAGTTGCGTCAAAGCCTTGCGGCGGAAAGCTCGCGACTCCAGGGCGAGCTGCAACGGGCGCTGGTTGCCGGATCCGAGGCCGACCGACTGCGGCGCGAAATCGATACCCTCAAATCACAGCGCGAGGCACTGAGTGCGGAGCTCGAAACCAAAAACGGAAAAGTCAGCTCGGACGAATTTGATGAATTGCAGCGACGCTTCGACGAAACCTTGCGCGCGAAA
Source organism: uncultured Luteolibacter sp. (assembly GCA_964639755.1). GTDB lineage: Bacteria > Verrucomicrobiota > Verrucomicrobiia > Verrucomicrobiales > Akkermansiaceae > Luteolibacter. Next base: position 7,051 of record CAZXHZ010000093.1, read on the forward strand.
GAATTTTTTGAAAACCGCGTGAAAGAACTCGAGGCCGAGCTTGCCAAAGCCCGGCTCTTTGCCAGCTCCGAAAGCGAACTCCTGCCGGCTGCCGTTGAGTTGTTCCGCAATCTTCGTGGCTTGGAAAACCGCCCGGATTCGGATCTCACCACCGCCTACAGCAGCCTCGGCGTGAAGCTCGGCGCGAATGTCCTGCACACGCTAACATTCCCAACCGGCTCGAGCGGCCTTACTCCAGCCGATGAGGAAATCATTGCGCGCCTTGGTGCAGAAATTCCCGACGGAGACCTGATGCTGGTGATCGGCTACGCATCGGAGACCGGCAATGTCGACAGCAACCGCACACTTTCATCTGATCGCGCCACGGCCGTAGCGCAAAAATTTTCCAGCAACAAGCGTCCGGGCCAACTCGTGCAGGCAGTTTACCTTGGTCAAACCGATCGCTTCAGCAGTCGAATCCCGGAACGCAACCAGCTCTGTGAGATCTGGCGCATCCGCAAGAAGTGAAGCGCAAAAAACTCAGTAATCCCATGGCCCGACCACAGCGCCAATCGCACACGCCACGCAAGAGCGACCCGAAAAGCGATCGCGCCACAACCAAGCACGTCGGCAAAAACCTCGGTTGGGATTCTGTTGCGGCATGGTACGACAAACTCGTCGGCGAGAGCGGCTCGGATTATCACCGCCATGTGATCCTGCCGGCCGCGATGCGCATGCTTTCACCGCAAGCAGGCGAATCAGTCATCGATGTCTGCTGCGGCCAAGGTGTGCTCGCGCGTCCTTTGCTCGAAGCCGGCGTACAGCGCTTTACAGGCATCGATGCCAGCCCGCGTCTGATTGAAGTCGCAAAATCCCGTCATCACAACGAGCCGCGGGCTTCATGGACCCAAGCCGATGCCTGCCAACCCGGTTCTTGGGCCGACGGATCCTACGATGCCGCCACCTGCCTGATGGCTGTCCACGATGTCGAGGACATCGGCGGGCTTTTTTCGAACATCCGCCGCGTTTTGGACGTCGGCGGTCGGGCGGTGGTCATTCTCATGCATCCGTGTTTCCGCATTCCGCGCAAAAGTCATTGGGGTTGGGATGCGGATCAGAAAATCCAATTCCGCCGACTTGATTCGTACGGAACGCCGACCGCGATTCCGATCACCACCCACCCGGGCAAAGGAACGGGTGAGGAGACGCTCTTTCATCATCGGCCGCTTGCAGATCTGCTCAACGCGCTTGCCAGCAACGGACTTGCGCTCGCCGCATGCGAGGAACTTTACAGCCACAGACGCTCACAAGGCAGCGGGCCCTTCAGCAAGGCCGAGCACAAGGCAGCCGAGGAATTCCCCTTGTTTCTCGCGCTCAAGGCCACCCGCGTAAAGTAAGTTAGAGCATTTTGCTCAAAATACGATAAACATCGTAGATCATTCGAGCATCGCGCGGAAGCGCGGCAGGATTTTTCTGAATAATGAGTTTTTGCCGCCGCGGGCGAGTTGAATTGCCATCAACTCATCGGCACCCGATGGATCAATTGGTGAAAGTGAACTCACCCGGTAGCTAGGCGCCTCGAGACGGCGCTCGATGTGTTGGGAGCCGGTAGCTTGTGTAAGATGTGCCGAGCGGTTTCCAGCGCGCAGCATGAGCGATGAAACGGGTGGTGATGACGCATCTTCAAACAGCTGCGCCTCAATGGTCACACCGCCCGGTGAAACAAAACCAAATACTCCTTCTTTTGCCGCATCGTCCCGCTTTGCATCGCTCCATCCGGCCTGGACAGCCAGCCATGCGAGCAACTGCAAGGCACTGTTGCGGTGTGCGGGATGATGAGTGATTTCAACGCGCTCGATGTCAGCTATCGCCCGCTGGGCCGCAGGATCATCGAATATGCTCGCCACTCCGAGACGGTATTGCCAGGTGCGCGACCATGCATGATCCTGCAAAATCAAATCGGTGTTCAGCCGCGCCGCTTCATCGATTTTTCGAAATGATTCCGCCGGATCGGCCCATGACGAACTATCAATGATCAGACGATCGATCACATTTACCAACCGTTCCGTAAAAATTCCGGAAAGCTCTCCCTGCCACCAAAAAATAAGCGGCAGATCGGAATCGAGATGGGCAAAGACCGTGTTGCGAAAACGCCCGGTAACTTTGCCTGTGAGGTGAAGGGAAATTTGCTCACAGCAAATCGACTGCCGCCCATGTTCAAGGTGACAGTGCGCGGTGATCCACGCGCGGATGCCGGGAATTGACTGCTCAGGGTCAACCTCCACGAGGATCGCACGGCACGCATGCTCTCGGGTAAACTTGCGGATCACGACGGAATTTTCCAAAAGTGAACCTGGCTTTTCCGAATAAACCACGAGATTGACCAACGAAGCATGGGCGCGCGATTTGTCTTGTTCGCGAAGCCTGTGCAATTCCCGGTCAATCGCATGGACCGGCACTTCGATGCCAAGATCCGGGCAGGTTTCGGAAATGATTGAAGGAGTTGACATGCTCATGTCTCGCAAACGTTCTAAATGGAGTCAGAAATTTCGACGCAAAGCAAGCATCCCACACCAGCTGCCATCAGAGCTCGCTTCGGTGGCTCATAATCTGCGCCATTGATTGCCGTCCTGCATCAGCAGGTCGTCAGCCTCTTTCGGCCCCCATGTGCCGGCAACAAATTGCGCCATCGGTGGCGGATTGGGCGATTCGTGCCAAGCTCGTTCGATGTGATCAATGAATCGCCATGCCTCCTCGACCTCATCCCGCCTGGCGAAAAGCGTGGCATCGCCGGCAATCGCGTCGAGCAGCAATCGTTCATAAGCTTCGGGGCTCGCCTTGCCAAAACTGGTAGCGTAGTGGAAATCCATTTTCACCGGTTCGAGGCGCAGGCTGTTGCCAGGGATCTTGGAGACCATGCGCAGCGAGATGCCTTCGTCGGGTTGGATGCGTATGACCAACACATTGCCACCAGGCACGCCACCGCACGATGCATTGAAGAGCACACAGGGCGCATCTTTGAAGTGAATGGAAATTTCCGTCGATTTCTTTGGCAGGCGCTTGCCCATGCGAATGTAAAACGGCACACCGCTCCAGCGCCAGGTGTCGATAAGCAAACGCACCGCAACATAGGCTTCGGTGTTGGATTGCGGGTTCACCCGATCCTCCTCAAGATAACCCGGCACAGGTACGCCATCGACATGACCGGCGGTGTATTGCGCGCGAATGACATTGGCGGCAACTTTTTCCGGCGTGTCCCACTGGCGCAACGAACGTATGACCTTTACCTTTTCATCCCGCACGCCATCAGCAGTCAGATCGGTCGGTGGCTCCATTGCAACGAGACTGAGAAGCTGCAAGAGATGGTTTTGCACCATATCGCGCAAGGCTCCTGCGGTGTCATAATAACCTCCGCGACCACCCTCCATGCCGAGATTTTCCGAGCAAGTGATCTGCACATGGCTGATGTGTTTGCTGTTCCAAAGAGGCTCAAAGATCGCATTCGCAAAACGCAGCACCATCAGATTTTGCGCGGTCTCCTTGCCAAGGTAATGATCGATGCGATAGGTGTCGCGCTCCTCGAATGTGGCGCTTACCACTTCATTGAGATGCCGCGCGGTTGCGAGATCGGTGCCGAAGGGTTTTTCAACAATCACCCGAGACCAGCATCCGTTGGCTGCGCGATTGAGCCCAACTTTTTTCAGATTGATCAGAATCTCATCAAAAAACTCCGGTGCCGAAGCAATGTAAAACAAGCGGTTACCCGCTCCGCCGCGAGCAGCGTCGATGGCGTCAAGTTTTTCGGCAAGGCGCCTGCAACCTTCGACATCGGAAAATTCCGATTGATGGTAGCTGACAGACTCGATGAACGACGACCAGATCTGATCATCGTGCCCGGATCGCGAAACCTTGCGATTCACATCGACGAGGCCTGCGCGGAATTCCGCATCCGATTTCTCACGACGCGCAAAACCGATGATCCTCACACCGGTCGGCAGTTCCCCGTCCGCCGCAAGGTTGTAAAGCGCGGGAATCAGTTTGCGATGGGTCAGGTCGCCGGTCGCTCCAAAGATCACCACCGTGCATGGCTCCGGAGTCGAGCGGGCGACCAGGTCTTCGCGGAAGGGATTCATGGGATCGGTAAGCTTTTAAACAAAAAGGCGACGGCTTGAAAGCCGCATTGCGCATGCCCATTTTTCACGACGGCATTGGAAAATCGCGGTTGAAAGCGAAGACACGGTCGCGAAGCGCATGAAGTTTGGAAACGTCGGAGTGATTTGAAAGCGCTTCATGGATGAAGTCGGCCACTTTTTCCACATCGCTTTCCTTCATGCCCCGCGTGGTGATGGCAGGCGTGCCGATGCGAATGCCGCTTGGCTTCATCGGGCTGCCTGTGTCGAAGGGAATGCCATTCTTGTTGACCGTGATGCCGGCTTCGTCGAGCGCGTGCGAGGCATCGGCACCGTTGAGGTTTTTAGAGCGTAAATCAACGAGCATCACATGGTTGTCAGTGCCGCCCGAAACGATGCGATAACCATGCTGGGTGAGACGCGCGGCGATCGCCTGCGCATTTTTCACCACCTGTTGAGAATAAGTTTTGAACTCAGGCTTGAGCGCCTCGCCGAAGCAGACTGCCTTGGCGGCGAGCACATGCATCAGCGGACCACCCTGCACGCCGGGGAACACCTGTGCGTCGATTTTTTTTGCGAACTCCTCTTTGCAAAGGATGATGCCACCGCGCGGGCCGCGCAGGGATTTGTGGGTGGTCGATGTCACAAAATCCGCATGCGGCACCGGGCTGGGATGCACACCTGCGGCGACGAGGCCTGCGATGTGGGCCATGTCGACGAACAAGTAAGCGCCGATCTCGCGGGCAAGCTTGCCCATGCGCTCGAAGTCGATCACGCGCGAGTAGGCCGAAGCGCCGACAGTGATCAATGCCGGTTTGAGATTGCGTGCGGTTTTTTCGAGTTCTTCGTAATTGATGCGCTCATCATCCGGCGAAACGCCATAGTGGGTGACATCGTAAAAGCGGCCGGAAAAGTTCGCCTTGTGGCCGTGCGTGAGATGGCCTCCGTGTGCGAGGTCCATCGTGAAAATTTTGTCGCCCGGCTTGAGAACGGAAAAGTAAACTGCGGTGTTGGCCTGCGATCCCGAATGCGGCTGAACATTCGCGTGTTCGGCACCGAAGAGCTCCTTGGCCCGATCGATCGCCAGCTGCTCGATCACATCCACATGCTCGCAACCACCATACCAACGGCGGCCGGGGTAGCCTTCGGCATATTTGTTGGTCAGTATCGAGCCCTGGGCCTCCATCACGGCGGGTGATGCGAAATTTTCCGAGGCAATCAACTCAATGTGGTTACGCTGACGCTTTTCTTCAGCGGTTATGGCTTCGTAAACCGGCTGATCGTTCTGGGCGATGCTGCTGCCAGAGGATTTGCAAACGCGGGTTTCATGCCGGCCGCCCTCGAAACGTGCGCCAAGGAAAGCGTCGACCATTGCGATCGCGGTCGGCGCATCGGTGTATTTGCCGCTAAGGCAAAGAACATTTGCGTCATTGTGTTGGCGGGTGATGACTGCCTCATCGATCGAGCGGACATTCGCCGCACGAACATGTGCGTGACGGTTGGCGGCGATGCTCATGCCCACGCCCGAGGTGCAGGCAAGAATGCCGAATTCGTAAGTCTCGTCGGCCACTCCGCGCGCAACGACATTCGCGTAATCGGCATAATCAACCGAGCCATTGCTATGGGTGCCGAAATCATGCACCTGGTGGCCGATCGACTTGAGGTGGGCAAAGACGGCATTTTTCAAATCGAAGGCGCCGTGGTCGGCCCCAATGGCAATGCGGAAAGTCGGGTGGCTCATGATGTCGCGGGATTCAAGACTGGAGCGGGAGAGTTGGAAATCTGAAAGTTTACCGAATCCTAAAAATACGCCGAATCAACAGGGCTGGAGCCAATCTTCCGTGACAGCAATTGCCAATGTTGGCGGCCAAACAAGCGGCCGCATCGATCGCAAGTCGTGCACTCCCGAGCATCACATGAATGAGACGGGCCTCGAAAAACGCGGAGGCTTTGGCCTCTGGTGTTTTTATGAGTGAAATGCCTACAAAAAATCCACCCCCGAAAATCGAAGGTGGATTTTTTTACCGATGCAATGAAAGCGATAAAATTCGGAGAAGACAGCCCCGAATCACCCCGGCTCTGGAAACTCTTTTTTGGAATTGCAGGCCAATTCATCCAGCAGGCGGGCCATGGCCTCGGCTGGGCTTGTTTGCCAATCAACCGCTTTGGCCAGAATCAATTCCAGCGCTTGCTCACTTAAGTTTTGAGGGTTGATCTCCAGTGTTGAAGTCATTTTTTGCTTATTAAGTAAATTAATTACCTTTAAGAAAAATCGTCAATTAAAAAACATAGAAAATAATGGCGCGGCGACTCAACGGGTACATATTCCCCGCATGAGGTTGAAGGACAACCCATTCCGAAAGTGGATGGACGACAACAAGCTCTCCGCTGCCGAGTTGGCGGGGCCGCTCGGCGTGAGTGTGCAGACCATTCACAACTGGCGATCAGCGGGAGTGCCGCCGCGTCGAAAGCCTTTTATCAAAGACACGATGGCGAGGTGGCATGTTATCTCCGGGCGGCCAATGAACTCGATCGTCGTTGTGGCCGATCAAAAACAATTCGAACAATGGAGTGAGGCTGCACTGGCTTCGGGCAAAACACTAGTCAGCTGGGCCACCGAAGGCTTGGATGAAATGACGCTCAAATATCTCGAGCATTCGAAGCACCGCGGCTCGCTCAAGTCCGCCAAGGCGGCAAAGCCAATTTTTACCAAGCCGGGATCAGCACCGTGCTATTGACTTCTTTTTGACTAGGGGGGCAATCCTCACGCGATCACCCTCAGAAGTCATTGAAAACAGCTTCGCCGCATTGCTGGCCGGCAATCGGATAAGCTAGCCGCACGCTTCTGTGACGCGATGGGAGTATAATTTTTTCCACCATGGTGTGTCTCTCGGTTTGCGTGGGTTACGACGAGCATAAACTCACGCTGCGCTTGATTCTGAAGGGATTCGCGATTCGCAGTTTGCGAGGGCGCGTGAAACAATTCACGCGGCAAATATCTGGGCTTGGTCACCATGGTTCCGCCACACAATGATGCAAATCTTATGAGCACCCGCGGGTGTGGCAGAATTGTCCGTCAAATTTGGGCAAAAAATCGCCCGACGCAGGATTTCATCCACCCTTCCCACGCTGGACAAATGGCGGGAGGTCTGACAAGCATCCGCGCCGATGTCAGAATTGCCCAAAGCATACGAACCCGGAGCGGTGGAGGTCAGGTGGTACGCCGCCTGGCTCGAAGGGAAATGTTTCGAAGCCAATCCGGCCTCGGCGAAGGAGGCCTATTCGATCGTCATCCCGCCGCCGAATGTCACCGGAATTTTGCACCTCGGCCATGTGCTCAACAACGCGCTCCAGGACATCCTCGCGCGGCGGGCACGCCAAAAGGGCAAGGAAGTGCTGTGGCTGCCGGGCACCGACCATGCCGGCATTGCGACGCAGGCCAAGGTCGAGCGCGAATTGCGCGAAAGCGAAGGGCTTGGCCGCCGCGACCTCGGCCGCAATGAGTTCCTCAAGCGCGTCTGGGATTTCAAAAACAAACACGGCGACATCATCATCAAGCAACTCAAGCGCCTCGGTTGCTCCTGCGATTGGAGTCGCGAGCGTTTCACGATGGACGAGGCCTACACAAAGTGGGTGAGCCATGTGTTCGTCGAACTGTTCAAGGAAGGTCTCATTTATCGCGGCAAGCGGATGGTCAACTGGTGCCCCGTGTCACTCACCGCGTTATCCGATGAGGAGGTCATCATGACCCCGCAGCGATCGAAACTTTATTTCATGAAATACGCGCTCGCCGATGCGCCGGGCGAGTATTTGGAAATTTCCACCACGCGTCCCGAAACGCTCATGGGCGATGTCGCGGTGGCGGTGAACCCGAAGGATCCGCGTTTTGCCAAGCACATTGGGCGCAAGGTGCTGCGGCCCTTCCCGCAGGCGGAAATCCCGATCATCGCCGACGAGCATGTCGACATCGAGTTTGGCACCGGCGCTCTCAAGATCACGCCGGCTCACGACAAGGCCGACTTCGAAATCGGCAAGCGCCACGGACTCGAGATCATCGATGTGCTCACGCCCGATGGCCGCATCGACTGTTCGCAATGCCCGGAACTTCACGGGCTCGACCGCTTCGAGGCGCGCAAGAAAGCCGCTGCCATGCTCGAGGAAATGGGGCTCTTGCTCAAGGTCGAGGAATACGAAAACAATGTCGGATTCTCCGAACGCACTCACGTGCCGGTCGAGCCGCGCATCTCGATGCAGTGGTTCCTCAGGTACCCCTGCGTCAAGGAAGCAGCCGATGCGGTGGCAACCGGTGACATCAAATTCCGCCCCGAGCGCTGGGCGAAGACCTACGCGCATTGGATGGAAAATTTGCAGGACTGGTGCATCAGCCGCCAGTTGTGGTGGGGCCACCAAATCCCCGTGTGGTATCGCAAGGACAAGCTCGGGGCCCTCAAAAACGCCGAGTCTCTCGATATGGCGGACTTCGCTGCAGGCGACATTCATGTCGGCATCGAAGCGCCCGACGATGCCGCCAACTGGACGCGCGACGAGGATGTGATGGACACCTGGTTTTCCTCGTGGCTGTGGCCGTTTGCGACGATGGCCGATGTCGGCGAAAAAAGTCCGACGCTTGCGAAATTTTATCCTACGACGGATCTAGTAACTGGGCCCGACATCCTTTTCTTCTGGGTCGCGCGAATGATCATAGCCGGTTTCCGCTTTGCGGACGGCATTCCTTTCGGTAATGTGTTTTTTACCTCAATCATCCGCGACCTGCAGGGCCGCAAGATGAGCAAGTCGCTCGGCAATTCGCCCGATCCGATCGACCTGATGGAAAAATACGGCGCAGACGGCTTGCGCTTCGGGCTTTTGCGCATCGCTCCGGTGGGCGCGGACCTTCGCTTCGATGAAAGCGCGGTCGAGGAAGGCCGCAATTTCGCCAACAAGCTCTACAATGCATGCCGTTTCCGCCAGATGGCGGGCAGCGACCGCTGCGAAGGCGCTGCGGACATGAACAAACTCCCGCCGTACCACCTCAATGTCATGGCCAAGCTCGACGAACTGGCGGCCGACTTGGAGGAAGCCTACGCCGACTACCGCTTCGGCGAAATTGCACAGCGCCTATATGAATTCCTGTGGAATGATTTCTGCGACAAATTCCTCGAAGCCGTGAAGCTCGACCTTCGCGAGTCCGCCACACCCGCGGCACGCGTGATGACGCTTTCAACCTTCGACGCGGTGATGAGCCGCTACTTGCAGTTGCTGAGCCCGTACATGCCGCACATTGCCGAGGAGCTTTCGGCAAGAATGGGCTATGTGACCGAGGGCGAGTTTGTCATGACCAAACTTTTGCCCTCCTCCCCGCTCCTTGCCAACGATGCAAAGGTTGCGTGCGAACAAGCAAATGCGGTCTACGAAGCCGCAGGTCGCATGCGCAATCTCAAGGCCGAATACCAAGTGGCCACCCGCAAGGATGTGCGCCTCGTCGTCCGCGGCGCTCCCGCATGGCTCGCGGCCGAGACCCAGGTGCTCGCGCAGCTCGCAGGTGCGGGTGGGATCGAAATCAACGCCACCTACGAGGCCCCCAAGGGCACGCCGGCCGCAATCACCCCGATCGGCGAGGTCTACATGCCGCTCGAGGGCCTGATCGATGTCGAGGCCGAGCGCGCGAGGATTTCCAAGGAAATCGAGCGCGTCAGCCAGGAAGTCAAAAAATGCGAGGGAAAACTCGGCAATGCCTCGTTTGTCGACCGCGCCCCTGCCGAGGTGGTCGAGCAAGAAAAGGCCAGGCTTGAAGACTGGCGCCAGAAGCTGGCCCAACTGGGTGAGATGCTGGCGGCCCTTGCATGACCGCTTGCCTCCATCAAGGCAATGGCCCTAGACTGCTGACAAGAAAGGGCGAAATGATCCAGATCAGCCGCATTGATGGAATTGATGACGACTTGCTCGCATTGCTCGATGCAGCAGGTTTCCAAAATTTGGCCGCGCTTGCCCGAATCGGCCCCATCGCTTTGCAGCGGGAGTTGACCCGCGCAAACAAACTTTTGCACATTGCCCCATCAGTGCCCGATACGGAGCGACTGCAACAGTGGATCAATGCCGCCCGAGAAATTTCCGGCATCAATGATGTCGCGACAGAAACGGAGATCGACAAATCCACACTGCAGGAATTGCTGAAAACCTCACCTGTGGCGGTGCCATTGCCCGCACGCATGTTGGTTGAAAACAAACTCGGCGTTGCCGATGTGCCGGCCGCATTGCCCTTGGATGAAATCGCCTGCCACCTGGACAAGGACAGCATGGTCGAAAGCGCATCGGTCAAATCCGCGGGCGGCTATGTGCGGCTCTCCGAAATCAGTGGTGCTCGGGCTGAAATCGACACCTCGCGTCTTCGCTCGATCGAAGAATTCGCCGATCCATCCGCACCAACAATCGCACCATCCGACAACGAAGTCGAACGCATCGCACTAATCCGCGCGCCGCGCAAGGAATCCAACGAAGGGCGCGATCCGAACTCGCGCAGGTACCTGCGCGGCGTTTTGCACAAGAGCCCGCTGCGTATTTATTTTGGCGCGCTCGTCACGCTGCTAATGATGCTGACCATTCCCGTGGCGGTGTCCTCATCGTTTCTTTTGTTGGCTTCAAATCATCAGCCGCAGTTTTTCTCATGGGTGCCATCGTGGCTCATCGTGTTTCCGCTGAGCCTGCCGCTTATCGCTTTGATTTACGCGATGTTTGGCAACACCTGCAGTTGCCGTGTGTGTTGCCAGAAATTGTTTGTTCCAAGATCCCATTTGAAAAGCCCGCGCGCCCACCATGTGAAACTGCTCGGATACATCTTGCCGCTTTGTGTGCAAATCCTTCTTTTTCGCTGGTTCCGCTGCACACACTGCGGAACACCGATCAGACTTAAACAGTAGTCGCCATTTCGCCAGAAACTCGCGTCATGCTGACACTCAAACGATATCATCTGCTGGCCTGCCTTGCCTTATGGTCATGCGCCACACAAAAAGATGCTGAGAAAAGCGACTCATCTCCATTCGGCTCCACGGGAATCCCACCACAATTGAGAACGAAGGAAGCCGCTTCTGGTGGCGCTCCGGTGACCCCTGGAGGCAATGTCACCAACAACGATGCGGGAACAAAACTCACACCAGAGGAAGAAATTATTTTTACAAACCCCGATGATCCCGATGCACAAGTGCCGGAACTTTCCAAGCTGCTCTCCGAAGCAACAAAGCCACGAGGACCATGGGAGTCCAGTGAAAGCATCGCCAAAAGTCGCGCCACCCGCGAGGGCAAGCCATTGCTGATCTGGTTTACCGATTCGGCGCAAAGCCCGATGTGCAAGGCGCTGTCCCAAGAGCTGTTCTCCACCCCGGATTTCGAAAAATGGGCAGCCGAGAAGCTGGTGCGGCTGCGTGTCGATGCGAATGTGAAAATCGAGAACGAAGAGATCGGCCTCGACGACAAGGAAACTCAGCGAATCGACAAAATGAATCATGCGGCAAATCTGAAAAAAAAATACCGTGTATTGGGTCACCCCTCGGTGCTCATGCTTGGGCCTGATGGTGAAATCATTGGACGCTATCGCGGTTACAAGCGCGGTGAAGCTTCTTACCTTTGGGGACAGATCAAACATGCCGAGGCAGTCGCAACCGAGGCGCGCCGCGCATGGCGTGCGGACCTTGAAGCCAAGGGCTACCGCGAATGGAAAGACAGACGCGGCCGCAGCGTGTTTGCCAAGTTGACGGAGTACGCCAACGGCAGCCTGACCCTCATTGAGCCCGATGGGACACGGTCAAGAACTCGCGAGGAAAACCTCTCAGACGGCGACCGGGAATGGATCATAAATCAGAAAAAACTGCGCGGGATGTAGGCGCACATTTGAGCAACCTCATCTTCAATGGAAGTTAAGACCAATCAAATTTTTAACGAACATCAAAACTCAAATCGCCTCCGCTCGTCACGCTTTTCTCGGCTAAAAATCACTGCTCACAACTTCAAATTGGCCCCT